>JASGCQ010000015.1 GCA_030054025.1 Phycisphaerales bacterium
TAATTCCTAATGACCGTCATTGGGAGTTAAGGCTCTAATGAACTTTTTGGGATTAATAGCAATAATCAAGCCAGCTCTGTGTTTTATGATATTTTTACATTAAATAGAGATGCCCTTTAATTATAACATTCTTTCTATTGTCGTATCGTAAGCATTTTTCCAATCCGAGATATAGCCCCAATCTTCATGGTCAATGTGCATACTGCCATCGCCCAATACTTTTCCTAGTTTGCTATATGCAACATATTGCACTTCTGCCTCAAATAATTTTTGTATATCAGGATTAACACTTACAATCACGCGGCTTTGTGCTTCGCCAAACAAGAACGCATCTTTGCGAATGGCAGTGTCTGTATCTATCGTAAAGCCCAGATTAAGACGCATGGCACTTTCCAATACTGTGGTAAATAAACCCCCTTCAGAAATATCGTGAGCCGAATGAATGATTTTTTCATCAATCAAACGTTTAATCGTTTTTTGCACATTAGCTTCTTCATTCAAGTCGAAGTGTGGAGCAGGACTATGACTAACACCGCAAATATGGTGCAAGTAGTCCGAGCAATTGATGTCGTTGCGATGAGTACCAATCATGTAAATGAGATCTCCTGCATTTTTAAAGTGCATCGTCATTTTTTGGTCGAGGTTATCAAGCACACCTACCATTCCAATGGTAGGTGTAGGGTACACCGGGCCATCTTCGCTCTGATTGTAAAAGCTTACATTACCTCCGGTTACAGGTGTATTGAATTTCAAACAAGCTTCTCCCATGCCTTTAATGGCGTACACAAATTGATAATACACTTCTGGGTTGTAAGGATTGCCAAAATTCAAGCAGTTGGTTACACCAACAGGCTCCCCACCACTGCAAACAATGTTACGAGCAGCTTCACTTACAGCTATCATGGCTCCTTTGTAGGGGTCTGCAAAAACATAACGACTGTTGCAGTCTGTAGTGACCGCCAAGGCTTTTACAGAACCATGTATACGCACTACAGGCGCATCACTGGGTTCATTGGTATGCGTGTTGCCCGTACCTACCATGCTGTCATATTGGTCGTATATCCAACGCTTCGAAGCTATTGACGGTAATTGTACCAATTCTAATGCGGTTGCTTTAAGGTCAGAAGGAATGGCGATTGTATTCTGGTCAAAAGCATTGATTTGAGCAAAATAAGCGGGTTCGCTATAGGCTCTGTCATAAACAGGAGCACCGCCACCAAGCACCATGCTTTCTGCTGGAACATCTGCTATCAACTCACCATTCATGTAATACTTTAAATTTTTATCACTGGTTACTTCTCCTATGTTGACACAATGGATATCCCATTTGTCAAATATCTTTTGCACAATGGCTTCTTTCCCCTTTTCTACAACTACCAGCATACGTTCCTGACTTTCACTGAGCAACATTTCCCAAGGTTTCATATTGGCTTGTCGTGTAGGTACTTTATCCAAATGGATAGTCATGCCATGTTCTCCTTTAGCACTCATCTCGCTTGTAGAACAGGTGATGCCCGCAGCACCCATATCCTGCATCCCAATAACCGCTTTGGTTTGAATGAGTTCTAAACAAGCCTCCAATAATTTTTTCTCTTCGAAAGGGTCGCCTACTTGCACGGCAGGCAAATCTGCGGCACTATTCTCGCTGATATCCGCAGAGGCAAAGGAGGCGCCGCCGATACCATCTTTGCCTGTGGCAGCACCTACTATAAAAACAGGATTGCCCACGCCATAAGAGGTAGCAGAAGCTGTTTCGCCTGCTTTTACCACACCCACACTCATGGCGTTCACCAAAGGATTGGTTTGGTAGCAATTTTCAAAATAAATTTCGCCCCCTACAGTAGGCACGCCGAAGCAATTGCCATAGTGGGCAATTCCCTTTACGACACCTTTGAGCAACCATTTGGTTTTGGGATTGTCTAATTTGCCGAATCGTAATGAATTGAGTGAAGCGATGGGACGAGCACCCATCGTAAAAATATCGCGGTGAATACCGCCAACACCCGTAGCAGCACCCTGAAAAGGTTCGATAGCAGAAGGGTGGTTGTGCGATTCAATTTTAAATACGCAACCCAAACCATCTCCGATATCTACAAGGCCTGCATTCTCTTCTCCAGCTTTTACCAACAATCTTGCTCCATCTCTAGGCAATGTTTTGAGCCATTTAATTGAATTTTTATAACTACAATGCTCGCTCCACATCACCGAATACATAGCTGTTTCGGTAAAATTTGGTGTGCGCCCCAGTACTTTTTTCAGTGCTTCAAATTCTTCTTCACGAAGACCTAATTTGATGGCTTGTTCAAGCGTAGCTTCTATTGACATTATCTGCGTATAATTGAGTTGCAAAAGTAGGGTTTTTATTGTGGAAATTTAAGACCCGATTCAGCTCTATTTTTCAAAAAAATCAGCCTATAAGACAACTGAAAATGGAAGTGACTCAGCGATTGCATCAACAGGCTATGTTTTTATTTTCGGTATTTTGTATTATTATTGTCCTAAATACGCAGTTTTTATAAGCTTGTATTACATTTGACCTTTATTAAAAAAACAGTTTTGTAATGAAAAAACAGATTAGCCTTTTAGTTACAGTAGTATTATTGGCGGGTATTGCCATGTTTTCGGCTTGTAAAAAAGATGAAGTGAAATCCTATGCAATGGTGAATTTGATTCAGGCTTCACTCAGCGCACCCATTTATAAATTATATGCAAATGATGTTAGCCTTATCCCCAATGTATTGTCTTATGGAGATAATACCGCTTACCTAGATGTTTTGTCCGGTTCCCAAACCTTTAAGATAGTGGATGGAACTGTTGATACCATGGTAACTAAGATTAGTAACAGCTTAAATACTAACATTCACTATTCCATGTTTTTGATAGATACCTTTCCCAAGGTACATAGCCTGCTTTTAGCGGATGATTTAACGCCTCCTTCAAATGGGAATGCTTTGATTCGCTTTGTTCAATTATCTCCTAATGCTCAAATCATAGATGTTGTCAATACCATTAAGAGCTCTACTATTTTTGCAGGATTGACTTATAAAGATGCCACCGGATTCAAATCAGTAAGCCCCGGAGTTTACGATCTGGCCATCAGATGCGATAGAACAACTGATACGGTTACTTATAATATGCCTACAATTGTTTTGAGCTCAGGAAAAATATATACCGTATATACCAAAGGCATTCTTGGCGCAACAGGCAAAGAAGCTTTTAGTGCCAGTATGATTACTAATTTGTATTAATCCAAATTCTTATTTAGTAGAAAGCACCTCTCGTTAGGTGCTTTTTTTATGTACAATAAATACCTGTAACAACAATTGATTTGATACAAAACGAGATAGCGGTTATCTTTGCCGCCTTAACACAATTATGGCAAACGAGAATAAATTACAAGATATTATAGGTCATTGCAAAGAATATGGCTTTGTGTTCCCCTCATCGGAGATATATGACGGATTGGGTGCGGTGTATGATTATGGTCAATATGGAGTAGAACTCAAACGTAATATTCGCGATTATTGGTGGCGCTCGATGACTCAAATGCATGACAATATTGTTGGTCTAGATGCTGCTATATTTATGCACCCAACGGTATGGAAAGCCAGTGGGCATGTGGACAATTTTTCCGACCCCATGATTGATAATAAGGATAGCAAAAAACGCTACCGTGTTGATCATTTGATTGAGGGATTTGTAGAAAATCTGGATCAAGAAAAAGCTGAAGCAATCATTGCTGCAATGGAAGCCCTGCTCGCTGCGGATGATTTTGCTGGATTGAAAAAACTAATTGAAGAGAATAATATAAAATGTGCAGTAAGTGGCACATGCAATTGGACCGATGTTCGTCAGTTTAATTTGATGTTTGCTACCGAATTTGGAGCAGTAGCATCTGATAATCCCGACGATAATAAAGTGTATCTAAGACCCGAAACAGCTCAAGGGATTTTTGTAAATTTTTTGAATGTACAAAAAACAGGAAGGATGAAAATACCTTTTGGTATTGCCCAAACGGGTAAGGCATTCAGAAATGAAATTGTAGCTCGAGGTTTTATCTTCCGTATGCGCGAATTTGAGCAAATGGAAATGCAATTTTTTGTACGCCCCGGTACACAAAAGCAATGGTATGAATACTGGAAGGAAGCCCGCATGAAATGGCATCTAAGCCTTGGTATCAGTGACGCTAAGTACAAATTTCACGACCATGTAAAGCTGGCACATTATGCCGATGCGGCTTGCGATATCGAATATGATTTCCCGATGGGATTCAAAGAGGTGGAAGGAATACACAGTCGCACCGATTTTGATCTCAAACAACATCAAGAATACAGCAAAAAGAAAATGCAGTATTTTGATAACGACTTGGACGAGAATGGCAAGCCTTATGGCAATTATATCCCCTATGTGGTAGAAACCTCGATAGGATTGGACAGAACAGTCATGATGATCTTGAGCGAGGCTTATGAACTCCAAGATTTAAGCACTGAAGATAAAAAGGATGATAGGGTAGTGTTGAAATTTCCACCATTTTTAGCTCCTATTAAATTGGCTGTTTTGCCATTGACCAAAAAAGATGGATTGCCCGAAATAGCAGAAGCCTTAATGAAAGAATGTCGTCCTCATTTCAGATGTTTTACGGAGGAGAAAGACACGATTGGTAAGCGTTATCGCCGTCAAGATGCTATCGGAACTCCTTTTTGTGTAACGATTGACCACCAAACCAAAGAAGATCAAACCGTAACCATCCGCCACCGCAATAGTATGCTGCAAGAGCGCGTGCCGATGAGCGACATCAAAAACATAGTATTGAAAAATTTAGAAGTTTTGTAGTTTTTTAAAATGAAAAGGCTCGGTATTATCGAATACCGAGCCTTTTTTATATTGTAGGAGTTATCTTACTGCAACAAGTCAAGCGCATACTTAATGCGCTTCGTCGCTTCTATCAAATTGTCCATAGAAGTAGCAAACGAAATACGAACATTGTTGGGGCTGCCAAATGCGACACCATCTACCACCGTCACATTTCCTTTGTGCAGCAGATACATCGCCACATCTTCTGCCGTATTGAGAATCTGCTCTCCATCTTTTTTACCAAAGAAAGCACTCACATCGGGGAAAGCATAAAAAGCACCTTCAGGATTATTTATTTTTACACCTTTGATATTTGCTAGGGCTTTGATTACATATTCCTTTCGTTCTCTAAATGCTGCTACCATTTGCATACTTGGGCTCAGGTCGCCTAAGAGTGCTGCTATTGCTGCTTTTTGGGCAATAGAATTGGTGCCCGAAGTAAATTGTGCCTGCAGTTTTTCGCAAGCCTGAGCCAATTCTTTATTGGCGGCAATGTATCCCAATCGCCAACCCGTCATGGCAAATCCTTTCGAGAAACCGTTTACCACTACCACTCGGTCTTTAATGCTTTCAAACTGGGCAATACTTTCGTGCTTGCCCGAGTAGTTGATGTATTCATAGATTTCGTCGCTAATGATGGTGATGTTGGGATAACGTTCAAAAACGGCAACCAATTCAGCGAGTTCCTTTTTGGTATAAACAGAACCTGTGGGGTTGCAAGGCGATGAAAAAATAAATAACCTTGTTTTGTCTGTTATGGCAGCTTCCAATTTGTCTGCACAAATTTTGAAATCCGTCTCTATACCGCAAGGCACAAATATTGGTTTACCCTCACTAAGGTTTACCAATGCGGCATAAGTAACCCAATAAGGCGTAGGTATAATCGCTTCGTCGCCGGGATTGATGAGGCAAAGAACGGCATTTGCTAGGGATTGTTTTGCACCTGTGGAAACTATAATGTTTTCTGGCGTATAATCCAAACCATTATCGCGCTTTAATTTGGTACAAATGGCTTGTCGCAAATCCAAAAAACCTGCTACGGGCGTATATTTGGTAAATCCGTCTGCCATAGCTTGCGTAGCGGCATCGCATATATGCTGTGGTGTACGAAAGTCGGGTTCGCCCAAGCTGAGGTCTATAATGTCAAGACCTTGCGTTTTGAGCTCGCGACTCAATTTAGCCATCTTTATGGTCTGTGGTTCGGAAATTCTATCTAATCTCTGGGCTAAATGCATTATACAAGTATGCTAATAATAAGGTTTACAATGCTATAATCTATAACCATTCAATAATAATACTACACTTAGAATGATGACACAAACCATGGCAATGATCAAAAAACGAATGCTTTTTTTGGATGCCTCATAGGCAAATTTTGCTTCCCCTAATTCATTAATTCTTTTGATGGTATTTCCCATTCTATTGAAGGCTGTTTCGCCTTTAACAATGTAATCATAAGCACCATATTTCATGCTGTCGACAGCTACTTGAATTTTGTCTTGCCCGCTCATCATGATTACTTCCGTACTCGGATATTGGTCTTTAATGGCTGCTAAAATTTGGACACCATTTTTCGCATCTGGTTTATGTGCATTCAAATGATAATCCAAAATAACAATAGCAGGGTTTTGATTCATACTACTCAATGCTACTTCACCATTATCAAAAAGTTGATAATTATAGTTAAATCGTACTGCGAGATAATCTTTCAGCATCTCATTTTGGATGGGTTCATCGTCCACCAAAAAAATGGTTGCTGCGGTATTTGTTGCCATTGGTTTATATGATTTTTAAATAGGTGAAAATAAATAGCTGCTGCAAGTTATTGCGTATTTTTTTAAGGTGCTAATTTTTTTGGTATTTTATTGTTTTGGTATTATATTTGATTTAAGCCATAATATACTACTTACTTAAACTATGATATACTCAACTAAGAATTTCAGTTTAGTAAAAAAATTAGAACACGACCATTTCGAAAAAATTATCAATTTTCTCCACACACAACAAGATTATGCTCACGAGCAATTTCCCCCATTTGTTTAAGCCACTAATAATGGGAAATATTATTTTTTCACACAATATACTCATGAGCAGATTTCGGCATTTGCCTGTATCAACATTAGAAAAGGATTTTTTGCCGAAATATTATTCGGACCAATTGTAAATCACGAATCGGAATATGAAAATACTGTCGATGTAATAGCCAAGGCTTTAAAAAGAAAAGGCATACTTATTCTACGCATTATACCTCCTAAATTAAATATTGCCGATTCCAGCCCTCATTTTAGTAGTCATAAAAGCCACTTTAATTGGGCAACACTACAGTTAAATATTGAGAACAATATTGATGAGATTTTCAAACAATTTGCTGACCGGCATAAATGGAGTATTAAAAAAGCACTAAAAGAAAATATTGTTGTAGAGGAGATAAAAGACTTCGAAACAATTTCCAAATTTGCCAAACAATATACTGAAATGTATCAATCAAGAGGGCTTAGGATTGATCATAAACGTGAGAATATTCGTTTCAAGGCTATTTTAAATTGTTTTCAGCAATATAAAAATGGGTTTTTTTTAGCTGTAAAAAACAATCAAAAAGAAATTATTGGTGGTATTTGTATTCAATTGCAGGGTAATACTGCCTATTATTTTAAAGGGTATGCACATCCCCAGCATAGACACCTGCCCATAAATCATATTGCATTATTTCAAGCAATAAAACACGCTAAACGACTAGAAAAATCAATATTTGATTTTGGAGGCTACGCATTAAACACGCAAAATAATGTTCAATTACAGGCAATTAACCATTTCAAAGATGGATTTAGAGGAACAATATCATTATATCCGCTAACAAGGTATTATTATTCGCTTCTATTTGTTAAATTTGCACACAAGTCTTTAGGGTTAGTGTATAAAATACGATTTAAATGTAGCTTATGGAGATAAAAAATTTTTTCTTTTCACAGAGTCATTGAGGAAATAGATGCTTTGTGGCAACCCATGCATCCAAGTACATTTGAAAAAACAGTTTTATATCTGTTGAAGCGGTATGAAATTATTAATCTTGAAGAAACAATTCTCGGTAATCGAAAAATAAATAAAAAAACATTAGCTGCAATTACCTTTGATGACGGCTATAAGGATATTCTACAATTTGCAGCCCCCTTCTTACAAAGCCACAATATACCTTTCTCTGTCAATGTAATTACCGATTGCGTCAATAATCAAATTCCGCCATGGACTTACATTATTGATTACATACTCACTCATAGCCAAATTCTAGAGAACAACATATCTGCATTTCTACCTGATCAATTTGCGAAAAATAATTGGAAAGATGTGAACGAACGCATAGAGTTCGCAAAAAAATTGAAGCCTTTTTTAAAAACTACTAACAACAAGTTCCGAAAAGAAATAGTAAATGAATGCATTGAATATTTTGATGACGTTCAACTACCATCAAATCTAATGTTAGATTGGGACGATATTATTGCACTTAGGAATAGTGGTGTCAGTATAGGTTCACATTCACACACTCATCCCCTTCTGAATTCTGTTGAGAAAGACAGTAAGATTATGCGTGAATTTGAAATTTCGAGAAATATTCTGTACGAAAAATTAAATGAGTATCCTCTAACCATATCCTACCCTGTAGGTAGCGTTAACGAAAGAATTAAAAAGATTGCTCAAGAATCAGGATATAAAATTGGATTAGCAGTACAAGGCAAAACATACAAAAGCCATATTCATGACCAATTTGAAATACCTCGTATTGAGTTATATGAAGAGTCTATGTTTAAACTTCGTTTAAGAGCAAGAGGTAAAATACAACCCATAAAAAAGATTTTCAATTTCTTTGTACCTGACAAGCTGAGTAAATTATGATGGGATTGATATCTCAAATATACAACCCTGCGGTTTATTATCTTTCAATCTAATGTCTCCTTTCAAATAGTGCATAATTTTTTTTGAAAGATAGAGTCCTAAACCAGAACCCTTAGTCGCTCTTGTGTTTTCGTTACCTATTCTGTAAAATTTATCAAACACCTTCTTCTTTTCTGCGTCGGGTATTCCCAAACCCAAATCTCTTATCTGTATTAAAAATTGATTATTTACTTGTAATAAAGAGATAGAAACAGGCTTACCCATAGGCGTATATTTTAGGGCATTCTCTAGCACGTTATTAATCACCATTTGCAAGAGCGTTCTATCTGTACGAACTGTCAAGTTGGCGTTAATTTGCGCTTCAAATCGGTTGGGATAACGAGCATTGTAAATGTCGTAGCAAGATTGTGCTAACTCTGTCAGAGAGCATTGTTCTAGTTCGTGTTGATATTGCCCCCCCTCCATTTTAGAAGCAACCAATATATTGTTGCACAATTCATTTAGCCTATCCGATTCCTCAATACAGCGGCTCAGTAACTGTTTTTTTTTATCTTCGTCAAGCTTATGCTTCTCTAAAGTTTGCAGTATTAACTTCATTGCTGCAATAGGCGATTTAAGTTCATGTGTTACCAGAAGCATAAAGTTATGCTGCTGACGAGATAGCTGATTGCTAAAACGATATGTAGTATAAACAATAGAAGACCCTATCAAAATAACAACGAGAAAAGTAAGCCCCTCTCCCAGATATTGTTTGCTTCTTTTTGCTCTTCTTAGCGCTACATCTTCATGCATTTTCGCATAGGCCTTAGGCGCATCGGCTGAATCAACCAATAGAGTAAGTGCCGCCTTTTCCTTATTGTAAATGATACCACTTTGCTTTTCGAGACTAAGCCACCAAAAAGTCAGAGCGGCAATAATGTAAGCCAACAACAGTAAATGAACTACGCTAAACCATTTCATAAATATTATGAACCACTTTTGGGTTGTGACACAGAAATGGTGCTTGCTTTTTTCTTCGAACTTTTTTCAATGCGTATGCCAATATGTAATACATCAGCCAAGGATTGCTCCCTCATGTTTTGCTCTAATCTGATTTCGTAACGTCCTTTCTTACTAAACAATTGATTGATACTTTCCTCAGATATAGAAATCAAGGCATCGGTAACAGGGATTTCATTATGATTCAGTACAATCATTCTGCGCTGTTCGTATATTTCGCCCATACCTTCGCCCAGCCATCTTCCTTGAAGATTAGCCAATGGAATTTCTATTCGAGTTCTAGTAAAAGTAGTTTCTCCAGGTTGCTTTACAGAAACCCACAACCAAATATTGGAATAAGCGTACAAATTGGTATGCCGGATAATAAAATGAATATTGTAATGAACACTCGTATCATCTATATCAACAATAAAATTGGGTTTGAAATCTTGCGCCCATTTATTGTTCGGAATATTAAACGATTTTTGATAATAGGGTGAGCTGACACAGCCCGAAAGCAGTGTCAATAAAAGATAGCAGCTGATTATAATTCTCGTCATTTTTAAAAAGCAGTTTTAGTCAATTTATTGAAATGAAAATTAAAACACAATATTAGAGTACATTTAGCACTTGCTCTTTAGCTTTTTCCAGTTGGTCTTTCATGTCCACAATAATTTTTTGAATATCGGCATCATTCGCTTTTGACCCGAGCGTATTAATCTCTCTGCCCAGTTCTTGCAAGATAAAACCCAATTTTTTCCCTTTTACTTCTTCGGCATTACTGAGTATCTCTCTGAAGTAGCTGCAATGCTGCGTCAAGCGAATTTTTTCTTCCGAAAAATCAATCTTTTCAATATAATAAATCAATTCTTGCTCCAATCTGTTTTTATCAATATTGGCAGCGGCAACCCACTCCTCCAAAGAAGCATTAATCTTAGAACGTTGTCTTTCGATACGAAGAGGCTCGAATGGAAGAATTTCTTTTAAGCTACGCTCAATATTAGCAATACAATTTTCCAGATCTTTTTGTAGTGCCTGTCCTTCAACTTGTCTATGATTTTTAAGATTATCTATCGCTTTGGCTATGGCATTCTTCATGCTTTTCCAATCTTCTTCTTTTAAATTTTCTTGATCTGGAGCGACAATCTCTGGCATAGACATCAGTGTGGCCAAAATATTATCTTGCGACAAATTCAGTTGAGTAGCAATATCTTGAATACCTTTATAGTAGTTCAAAGCCAGTTGCACATTAATAGCCATTGGTTTCGAAACGCCATCTTGCTTCACCGAAATATTCAGTTCTACTGTTCCTCTGACAAGGGCATTGGTAACCAGCACACGAACATCATGCTCGTAAGGACGTAAAGCGGGAGCTATTCGAGTATTGATATCTAATTGTTTCCCATTAAGCGATTTTATTTCAGCCACTAATTGATAAGGACCAATTGTCGCCTCTTCTCTACCAAAGCCAGTCATTGAATACAGCATAAATAATATTTGGGTCTTGACTTGCAAAAGTCAGCAAAGGATTTTTAAAAACAGTATTTTATTTCAAAAGATTTTCTGGCAAGTATTAAGAGTTCCTACTTCATGATTGTTTGGTTTAAAACAAGAGCATTAAGAATATCTATGTCAAATTGCGTACTATTAAACGGTTTTTATCTAATCAACTAGTTGTACCGCACCTCTTATAGCCTCTTCGCCACCAAAGCTGGTGCCTCAATACTATATCAATAATATTTGGGTGTTGAATTGTAAAATCCCCAAAAGAATTTTTAAAACCACTAAATTATTTAAATAAGATTTTGGTTTATGCCTTATATTGCCGATGTTAAACATAATTCTATGCAGACAGCAAATCTACAACTTGAGCAAATTCAAAACTTCAAAGGAAAATACCCTAGGCAGTTGTGGTATTTATTTTTTTCTGAGATGTGGGAGCGTTTTAGCTTTTATGGCATGAGAGGAATGCTTACTTTTTTTATGGTCAATCAATTGATGATGAAAGAAAATGTTGCCAATCTGCAGTATGGTGCTACACAAGCCTTTGTCTATGCTTTCACATTTATTGGTGGTCTTTTTGCTGATAAAATTTTGGGGTTCAGAAAGTCGCTGTTTTGGGGAGGATTATTGATGATTATCGGCAGTATTATTTTGGCAATAGACCCTGTTAAATTCTTCTTTTTAGGAATCAGTTTTAATATTATCGGTACCGGCTTTTTTAAGCCCAATATTTCCACAATGGTGGGGTCTCTCTACAAAACAGGTGATGTAAGAAGAGATGCGGGTTTTTCGCTTTTTTATTCAGGCATTAATATTGGTGCACTTTTTGGGGGATATGCCTGTATTGCCATTGGTAAAGGGAATCTACTAGGGGGTATTGTAGCCGAGGGGCTTCGTTGGAATGTGGCTTTTGGATTAGCAGCCATAGTAATGACCATTAGTTTATTGACATTTATCAATACCAAAAAATCGCTCGGCCCTATCGGGCTGCCTCCTGCTACTGTAACTGAGGGTGGAAAAAAATGGTATGAGTATTCCGTTTATATTGGAGCTTTGGTGGCCATCCCCTTCATTATGGCAATGGTTGCCAATACAGAATATACAGACTGGTTTATGTATATCATCGGCCCATTCAGTTTGATTTATTTGGCTTACGAAATGACCAAGTATAGTGCTGCCGAAGTAAAAAAATTGGTTGCGGCATTGCTATTTATTTTATTTTCGGTTGTATTCTGGGCAATCTTTGAACAAGCAGGCGGTTCTTTAAGCTTATTTGCAGCCAATAATCTAAACAATAAACTATTGGGCGTAATCGAGCTAGACCCCAATGGAGTAAATAATGCAGCCAATTCATTGTTTGTAATCATTTTTGCACCTATCATTGGTATCATTTGGATTGCTATGGCGAAGAAAAAGATAGAACCCAATACAGTTGTAAAATTTGGTCTTGGTTTTTTGTTTTTAGGATTTGCTTTTTACACATTTTACGCCACACGTTTATTTGCCGATATGCAAGGCGTTGTTTCGCTGGATATTTTTACACTTGCTTATTTTATAGTAACGCTAGGAGAGCTATGTCTTTCTCCAATAGGGCTTTCTATTATGACAAAATTATCCCCTGCTCGCTTACAAGGCTTAATGATGGGGATGTGGTTTTTAGCTAGCGCATACGGACAATATGTAGCAGGTCTTTTCGGTGCCAGTATCGTTTCGAATATTGAAAATGCGAGCAAAATGGATAAACTCATCTCTTATACAGAAGGCTATAAACAATTTGCGCTATATGCCGTCATTAGTGGTATTGTACTGATAGTCATCTCTCCACTGATACGCAAACTAATGCAAGAAGTAAAATAATACCTCTCTTATTTTATCAATATGGACTCCAAACGTTATATAGAATTAGAGCGTGAATTAGCCAATATTTCAGACCCAAAAGAGCAAATCAATAAGATGGTGGAATTAGCCATCGAGTTGAGAAACTATGATATTGAAAGAGCTATTGTATTGAGCGATGAGATCGTAAAACGTTCGGAAGAAGAAAATTATAAAGTAGGGTTCGGAAGGGCTTATAATTTACGTGGGTGGTGCTATTGGCAACAAGGAAATTATGAAGAAGGATTAAAAATTTTAAAACAAGCAGAAAAAATTGCTCGGGAAACGCATGATCGCTCCTTACTGGCTCGTATCTATAATAATTTTGGACACATCTATCGCGATATTGGAGAATTGGGGAACGCACTCAATAATTTTGAAAATGCACTAGCACTCAATGAACGTCAAGAAGATATTGCCTCACAAGCAGTCAATTTATCGAGTATAGCCTACATACACTACGACCTTAATGACTATGAAAACGCCCTCGAATTTGCGCTAAAAGCATTACCAATACTAGAAAAAGCAGAGAGCATTCATCGCACCAATCTACTCTACAATGTGCTGGGTAATATTTATTTTAAGTGCGACAAGCTCAATGAGGCTTTAAAATATTTTGAGAGAAATCTACAACATTCCGATGCCTCCACAAGCATGCACGCACTTGCACTCAATGGCATAGGCAAAGTAAATTTCAAATTAAAAAATACAGAGCAGTCCCAATATTATCTGCTACAAGGACAAAAAGAAGCCGATGAAACAGGTCAATTAGAGGTTCAAATTTCTTGCAGGTATTATTTGGCACTTATCGAAATTGAGCAAGGTGATTATCGCCAAGCAGAAAAAATGCTCCTTCACTCTTTAGACCTTGCCGAACAATTTAATCGTCGTCATGACGAAATGAGCTTGCACGAAACGTTGAGCGATTTGTATGATAGAATGGGCAATATACCCAAAGCCTTCTCAAACCTAAAGCAATTTGAAAAATTAAAAGAAGAGATATTCCAACAGGCAACCCTGAACCAACTGAGCAATTTGAAGTTGCGCCAACAGGTAGAATTGGCGAACAAAGAAAAAGAGGTAGCTGAAAAAACAGCCCAACTCAAGCAACAATTCTTGGCAAACATGAGCCACGAAATTCGTACCCCAATGAATGCTATTGTGGGTATTACACAACTATTATTGGATAAAAATCCTCAGCCCGACCAGCTCAAATACCTTAATGCCATTAGCCAATCGGCAGACAATCTCCTCATCATCATTAACGATATATTGGACATTGCAAAACTAGAAGCCGGCAAAATGACTATTGAGCAAACGAATTTTTCGCTCAAAGATGTAATGCATAGCATAGGAGAAATGCTACACCTCAAAGCTGAAGAAAAAAACATACAGATTATTCTTAAAACGGATGAAAATATCCCCGAAAAATTATTGGGAGACCCTACCAGACTGCAACAAATATTACTCAACCTTGTGGGTAATGCGATAAAGTTTACAGAAAAAGGTGCAGTAACCATTGCAACAAATCTAATAGATGCCAACAACGGAAAACTCAATATTCGTTTTGATATTATAGATACCGGAATTGGTATTAGCGAAGAATATCGCAAACAAATGTTCGAAAGCTTTAGCCAAGCCAGCTCAGATACAACACGCAAATTTGGCGGCACCGGACTTGGGCTAGCCATATCTAAACAACTGACTGAGCTGATGCAGGGAAATATTTCGGTCAGCAGTGAGCTAGGAAAAGGGAGCTGTTTCGCCGTCATCATTCCTTTTGCGAAAGCTACAAAAAATACGGAAGTACAAAACGAGCAAAAGTTGAGCAATACAGTAATGGAGCTTTTGAAGAACTGCCATATTTTATTAGCCGAAGACAACGAGTTCAATCAACTTGTAGCCATAGATACTTTACAAACTTTACTTCCAGGTATTCGTATAGACCTTGCTCTCAATGGCGAAGAGGCAATTAGCATGGTAAAGGCAAATCATTATGATATGGTTTTGATGGACATTAATATGCCCGTCATGGATGGCATGGAAGCGGCTAAAAGAATAAGGAGTCTGGAAGGAGAAAAAGCCCTTACAAAAATCATAGCCATGACAGCCAATGTGATGGGAAAAGATGTACGCAAGTACTTTGATATTGGCATGAATACTTATGTTTCTAAACCTTTTAAACAAAACGAGCTGTTATTCAAAATGGCTGAGGTATTGCAACTTGAAGTACAAAAAGTAGCTCCTGAAAGCAACAATAAGGTTACGAGCAAAGCAACACACAAACAATTACCTGTAAAAATAATAGATATGGTTTTCTTGCAGCAATTTACCAAAGGTGATTGGGCGATGCAAAACAAGTACATCTCTATGTTTCTTGAAAATGCCCCGAAATTACTAGCACAATTGCACGAAGGGTTATCCAAAAGTGATTTTGAAATGATTAAAATTGCAGCACATTCACTCAAACCACAATTATCTTATATGGGTGTTCCAGAAGAAGTAAGCAATGTATTTATGTTGGAGCAAAGTGCTGGACAAAAGGCGCAGCAAAACAACATACCTGAGTTGATAGAAAATATCAAAAGAGTTTGCAATAAAGCGTTTGAAGAATTAAGAATTTATATGAAACACTAAATTGCACATTATGAAAATTTCTGTTTTTCTAGGCATGTATTAATAAGAGCATAAATTAGTGATATTTTAGAAAATATTTTGTACTATTGTGCATGGAAAAAACACGAGGCACAAAAGACAGTCAGGAAACCAAACGTTTGTTGATTTCTTAAAAAAGAAAAAAGGGACGCACCAGCAAGCAGCAGATTTATACCATGTATCCAAGAGTGCAGTAGATAAAATCTGGACACGGTATAAAGAAAGTGGCGGCAGGGGCATCAAATCAAAAAAACGTGGTGTTCAAGAAGGCAAGAAGATAAATGGTAAACAATCTGCAGAAATTTTGAATCACCTCGGACAACAATAAATTAAAATCTTGACTATGCAGGTTTTGGGCTATCTTTTGACTTGATAAAGCGAAATGGGGTGTTTTTTGTTTATGCTGTTTACCAAACACCATCTTTCATTCGCGTAATCAGCATTTGCTTGAATTCCCTTTCCGCTTGATACAGTTCTGCTAATTGTTGCGGACTAATAACATTTAAAAGCTCTGCTTTATACTTTTTGCTGAGCGCAAGATCAAGCTCTTTGTACTCAATATTATTGTCGACTTTTCTGTAAGCATCATAATCGTTAAGATTGCCATGCTCTTGATGAATAAATTGATTTTTAAATCTTTTGCGAAGCGCAGACCTTTCATCCAAATACCTAGAGTAAATTGACCAAAAATTTTGGCTTTGAGCTTCACTAAGGTTTAATTTGCCACGTACATATTCTTTACGAAGATTTCTTACTTTACCTCCTCCATCTCCCTGTGCACTCACATGTAGTGTGCTTAAAACGAATATGCTTATTATAAAAAAGTAATACCTCATTGTTTTTGCGCTTGTGTTCTTTTTGAATCAATTAGTTCATTCCATCTTCGTTTAGGTATTGTTTTATTTCTTCATTGCTAACTTGATTATTTAAAATCTGGTTAGGAATAACCTTGTTATAAGATAGACCATTTAATATAATATCGGTGTCAAAATCGTCAATATTTTCATGTACATATTCTGAAATTTCAGCTTGGGTTACACCTTCAAAATTAAAGTTACTGTTCGTTCTTTGATGATTCATTCTTAAAACTCCATATCCCACAAATACGATTAAGGCGATGGATGCAGCCAATTGTAAATTTCTGAAAACAGGGAAGTGCAAAGACTTTTTAATGGTACGATGTTCTTTTACTTTTGAAATTACAGCGGCAGGAAATTCTTCAAAATAATTATTGGGAATGGTAAAAGGATTGTTTTTGCCCCAATCTGGCTCTTCACTATTTATTTTGGCTAATATTTGCGTTCTTAAGTTGTCGAAGTAAGCAACTCCAGGTTGTTCAAAAGGTGTCTTATTGCTAATAGGTAATTGAAAATTGTTTTTTTCTGATAAATCAAGCCTATGGGCAATATTGCCATGAAGCTCATTAAAATAATTGTTCGGTATGGCAAAAGGAACAGCTTTCGGAATATCAAGTAATAACTTGATTCCCAATTCGTTTAATTCATTTTCAATGTGTTCTGCCCGTTTCATATCATTTAGACTATAGTATAAGTTCAAAGTTTAACTTTCTTTCAAAAAAGCTTCAATTTTTTTTGCAGCATGGTGATAAGATGCTTTTAATGCGCCTTCGGATGTTTCTAGTACTTCCGACATTTTCTCGTAAGGCATTTCGTCATAATATCGAAGGTTAAAAACAATCCTTTGTTTTTCGGGCAAGGTTTGAATCGCTTGTTGTAATTTCCATTCTATCTTGTTGCTGTCGTAACCTTGCTCTGCTTTTAGCTTGTTAGATAATCCATTACCGTCCGCTCCATCATCGTCCATACTTAAAGAGCTTCGTCTTTTTTGTTGTTCTAAGTAGGTGAGTGTTTCATTTGTTCCAATCCGATAAAGCCAAGTGTAAAAATTTGCTTCTTCTCGAAATTCGCCCAAATTTTTCCAAACTTTAATAAAAACATTTTGCAATACATCGTTGGCGTCTTCATGATGGATGACCATTCTACGAATATGCCAATAGATACGCTCTTGATAGCGTTTGATGAGCTCAGTAAAAGCTCTTTCTTTGGTTTCGTCGTTGCGAAAAGCCACAAGCAAACTACGGTCGTCGAGATGTGCTAATGATGCCATGCAGCTAATCCGATTTTTAAATATAACATATTGAATGGTCGAAAATAAGAAAGTTTAAGAGAGGAGCATAAATTTCTTTATTATTTTTGACCTCAAAGCAATTTTATATGAATCCCATAATTAAGGAGTTTGACGAGTACAGAGGCAAAATGAATGAGATTATTTTGGGCAAACAAAACAAGGTAATTAATCGGTTGTTCAATCTGGATACCAATACCTATGCCGAAGGCGCCTTGGATGTGAAAACTAAAGAAATGCTAGGTTTGGTAGCCAGTATGGTACTGCGCTGCGATGATTGTATCAAATACCATTTGGGCAAATGCCATGAACAAGGCCTCACCACAGAAGAAGTGTATGAAGTATTTGCAGTTGCCAATATTGTGGGAGGTACGATAGTCATCCCTCATACTCGCCGTGGAGCAGAGTATTGGGAAGCACTCATTGCAGAAGATAATCGGCATGTATTGTAATAGCGGTGCGATTACTTGTTTTGCCGATACTCCTCTATCACTTTGATGTATAAGTTTTCGTAGAGCGGAACAATCTTTGCTCGTTCAAAATTCTTGGTGTGTTTCAAAGCGCGCTCTTTAAACTGATGAAGCGTTTTGTCGTTTTCTAATATTTTAAGAGCACCTTCGGCCATACTGTCTATATCACCCACATCGCTCAAGTATCCGGTAACTCCTGGTACATTGATTTCGGGTAATCCACCAGTATTTGTGGATATTACGGGTACTCCACAGGCCATTGCCTCTAAGGCTGCGAGTCCAAAACTTTCGTATTCCGAGGGAAGGATAAATAAATCCGTGATGCTCAAAATTTCATCTACCTGCTCTTGTTTGCCTAAGAATCTGATATCATCGCAAAGGTCAATATTTCTACAAAGCTCTTCAGCATTTGGTCTTTCGGGTCCATCGCCAATCATTAATAATTTTGAAGGGATTACTTTGCGAACTTTTTCAAACACTCTAATAACATCTTCTACACGCTTTACTTTTCTGAAATTAGACACATGCGCTAAAATTCTTTCTCTGTTGGGTGCCAACATTTTTTTGAAATGCTCTTTATCGCTGTGTTGAAAACGATGAGTATCTACAAAATTGGTAATCACATGAATCTCTTTTTCTACTTTAAAAAATTTGAAAGTTTCTTGTCTCAGATTTTCGGACACTGCAGTAATTGCAGAAGACTCGTTCATGGAAAAGGTGACAACCGGCATATACTTGGGGTCGCGCCCTACCAGTGTGATATCGGTGCCATGCAATGTGGTAATGAAGGGAATGTCCTTACCTGTTTTTTTGAGAATTTGCATCGCAAAATAGGCTGCTGATGCATGAGGGATGGCATAGTGAACATGTAAGATATCGAGATTGTTATTGGTGATTACATCTACCATTGTACCCGTCAACACCGTTTCGTAGGGAGCAAAATCGAAGAGCGGGTAGGCAGGAACGCTTACTTCGTGATAATATACATTAGGATGAAAATGAAGTCGGACGGGTTGTTGGTAAGTAATAAAATGTACTTCATGACCTTTTTCTGATAATGCCATGCCCAGCTCTGTTGCCAAAACACCACTTCCTCCAAATGTTGGATAACAAACAATTCCAATTTTCATAGGCTGCAAAAATACTGGATGCTTTAGTATTTTATCGTTTTATTTCGATATTCCGCAATAGCTTTGTTCTATTATTTTGTTCAATTGAAAAGAATTTTTGTCACATTATTAGCTTTTACTTATTTGATGGCGGGGAGCGGTTTGCTTTTGCGTCAGCACTATTGTATGGGAGAGTTTGTATCGGCAGAAATCGATTGCAATATTATATCAGACCTGATTTTCTCCGAAGATTGTGGAGCTGATTTACATGATGAAGATGCTTGTTGCTCCGATGAGTTTAAATTGGTAAAAAAGGAGCAAGAACAAAAAATAACAACTTCGTTGGTGCTATCAGCAGCCTCTATTATGGCTATAGTTCCTGTTCAGCTCCAATACTATGTTTCAAATACCTTATGTGACAATTGTTCCTCTATTGTTACGGAGCTACAAAAACCTCCACCTAAGTCGTTACCCATTTTTCTGGCTATACGAGATTTGAGAATTTGATTTTATGCTGCTCATTACTGATGTTCGGTAGTGCAGTACACGCCATTTTGGATATAAAATAGGTGTTTTAAAAAGTACATTATTCAATTTCTTAAAAAAATAACTCAATGAAAAATCTAATTTTATTTTTTGCCCTAATCTTAATGGGCATCACTAATAGTTTTGGTCAAATTCAATCCGCATCACTCACCGCCAGTGGTCTTACTTGTAGCATGTGCAGCAAGTCTATCTATAAAGCATTGAGCAGCTTGCCCTCAGTGCAATCTGTGGATGTTGATATAGATAAATCGGTTTTTAATCTTGTGTTTAAAAACGGAGTGAAAGTTCAACCCGACGATATTAAAAATGCGGTAACTGATGCAGGTTTTGCCGTGGCTTCCTTGACCATGACGGCAAATTTTCCTCCCACGGATATTGCCAATGATAAGCATATTCAGTTTGAAGGGGCTACCTATCATTTGCTTCATGTAGCTACAAAGTCTATTAGCGGTATTATTACATTTACGCTATTAGACAAGAATTATGTGCCTAATGTAACTTTTCGACGCAACAAGAAATACACCCAAATGAAATGTTACGAAACAGGCAAGGCAGAAGCTTGTTGCCATAGTGGGGTAGCGGCTGGCAGTCGTATCTATCACATCACGCTTTAAATGGTATTGCTCATGAAAAGTATTAAAATAGTAAGCATCATGCTATTGTGGATACTTCTTGCGCAGCAAAGTTGGGCTCAGGAACTCTTCAATTATGCAGAGCCTGCAAGCAATATGCCTGCCAAAAGTATCGGGATTCGATTGACGAATAATATTCTTGATGAACAGCATCTCGGAAGAACAACGTATCAGTTGCTACCTGAAATCATGTGGGGAGTTAGTAAAAAATTAATGCTACATGCCGATGGAGTGATGAGTAATAGTACTCCACCTTTCCGAATAGTAGGAGCCGGAGTGTATGCTAAATATCGTTTCTTGAGTAATGACATTGTACACCGGCATTTCAGAATGGCAGCATTTGCGCGCTTGGGTATTAATAACGGACATCTGCATTATCAAGAAATCGAAACCAATGGTATGAATAGTGGAGCAGAATTGGGTCTCATTGCTACTCAATTATTACACAAACAAGCCATCTCATTAAGTCTGAGCTATGAAAAAATAACAGACAATGCCAATCAAAATAAAATTCATGATGGCTTTGCTCATCAGGCACTGAATTGTTCTTTTTCTACCGGAAGGCTCATCTTACCCAAGAAATATACTTCGTATCGTCAGACGAATATGAATCTGATGTTAGAAATGTTGGGGCAATACCAGCCAGATGTTCGATTGTATTATTTGGATATTGCACCGTCTTTGCAATTTATCATCAATAGCCAAACAAGGATTGATATGGGTTATCGAAAGCAAATAGCGGGAACAATGGAACGAATGGCTACTAATGGGCTAATGATAAGAGTAGAACATTTGTTGTTTAATGTCTTGTAACTTCGATAATGAACTATCTAAGTTGTCTTTTAATAATAAATAGGTACTTGTAGTTCAGAATATAATTCGGTAAGATATAATTTGCATGATTTTCAAAAGCAGCAATTGGCTCTTTGTTTTTTTCTAATTTTTTTAAATCGTCTTCTGCAATGTACCAATGGTATGCAGTTATTCCTTTATTATAAAACATTACATCTGGATGTTCGAACTCGTTAACATTCATCACAATTTTGCAATTTTCAGGAATAAGTGATTTTGTTTTTTTGTAAATATTTGTATTGTATATTACAGTTGCTCTGTTCGTATCATTTTTTCTTGAGATTAGGATCTCGTTTGGATTCAATATTTTGTAGGCACAGAAGGATACTAAAATAAAAGATAAAACTTTATTTTTTTTAAACAGGAATATAATAATTTCTTGTAAGGAAATTCCGATAAGAATAAAGCCAATTGGTGCTACAACAAAAAAATAAGTTGTTAGCTTGGAGGCTACTACGAAAGTGAAAAATAAAAAGACAAAAACAAACATTCCTGTCAAAGAGAGAAACAAACTACGATTGCTACACCCTTTTATAAAATAAATTGGGAAAGCTAAAAAGAGTAGATACTGCGTTACTGTACCAAAATAGATGGGAAATCTGTCAAAATAAAACCATTTGTCACCCCAATGCCCTTCCACTACCTCCCAAATATGTTTCGTGTTATAAGCAAATTCATATCTTGCTTGTTCCGGAAACTCATGAAGAATGTATAATTGCCAAGGCAAGGCAACGAAGATAGATACCAATATGGCTGAAAAATAATGGACTATTTGTTTCGTATTTCTATGCTTCACGAAATCATAAACCAATTTTATAAACCATGGAGCAAACACTAGTAAACCTGTCAACCATTTATTGAGTATTGCGGCACCAACAAAAAAACCAATCATTACTGCCCAAGATCCAATTGGCTTTTTCAGATATTCGCTATATGCCCAAATACTTGCCAATACATAAAAGCCAAATGCGACATCGTTATGATCCATCCCGATTTTGCCGGAAATGAGCTCCAGTTGATAATAAGAAAGGCACATCAATAGAGATGCAAGGAGTGCGGTAAACTTATTTTCTGTGAGTAATAAACCAATCCTATAAACCAATAAAATCATGAGTGCGCCCATAACAGCACTAGGTAATCTCATGGCAAATTCACTGACTCCAAAAAGTTTCATAGACAAAGCCATTTGCCACATAAAGAGCGGTTGCTTGTGCAACCAAATATGATTACAACACCAAACATTAGGATCGTATTGTGCCACCGGAAATACCGTCAGCATGGGCTTTAGAGGAAATGTCATCATATTCTTAGCCACTAAGGCATGAAAGCGTTCGTCCCAAGGATGCAAGAAAGGATCTATTATTGTCATGTACAACCTCAGAGCGAGACCTGTAATAAAAACAATAAATACCGCATAATGATTTTTCATCTTATCAAAAAGGGGCATGATGAATGCCCCTTTTTGTGATATCGCTACTGTACTCAATTTGAATTAATTTTTGACAAGTTTAAGATTATATTTTTTAGTACCCACTTTTATCTCTATCATATACAGAGCCGAAGATAAATTAGAAATATCAAACTGACGGCTATCTTGTTTAGCAATCCGCCTCATTATTACTTTTTTTGTAATTCAAATATCAATAAGCAAATCCGATAAACAGAATGCGCCAATAATTCTACTAGATAGAATTGTGGTAGCTTTAAATTAATACAGATTTATATAAGGTCAAAATTTCTTCGGCTTTTTTTGGGATGCCGCGATGACAAGCAATAGTTAACTCATTGTTCTATTTCCCAAATTTTTAAATTGGAAAAACATGATTGTTGTGAGCTTAAAAAACTGTATAGATAGATTTCTATTTTATTGAATTGTTCATTAGGCGTTTTAATATCTAGATACAAGTTTTTTGTTTGCCCATTATCCAAAAAACGGTGGATTCTGAAGAACCGTTCTTTCACAAGGGAGTCTTTTTTATAGAAGCGAACGACGAACTGGTGCATTTGCCATACGTCCCATTCTTTGATAAAACAATGAAAATCAGCTTGCGCTCTGATCCATTTATTGCCATTGTTTCCATAGGCTATCTTAATAGTGTCAGAACTGTTTTTTTCTTTTGATGCACAGTATTGACTACTATCTGTTAAATCGTTTTGATAAATTAATTTTTTAGACGAAGGCTCAAATTCAATCAACTCATCAGTATCCTTTAACTTATTATATTCTTCGGGTACAGACCATCTTCCTACAATCTTCCAGTAGTATCTTTTTGTAGTACATTGAGCATCTACTAACCCACCTTCAGCATGTGCTTGATAAGTCCACCATATATTGAGGTACAAAAACAACAAGGCAAATGGAATAAATAATAAGCGCAACAATTTTTGTTTGGAGATATATTCTATTAAGGTGCCAAATAAGAACAATAAGATAGGGTAGCTTTGTATCATTGCCCGACCACTAAAGCAGCCGTAGTCCCAAATATTCCAAGCACTGACGATGTAATAATTGAGGATAAAAAAGCTGAATACTGCTATTTTATTCTTACCATATTTCCAATACAATAAAAGGCCAATAAAAGGGAAAAGCATCATGGGTGTGTACCGCAACCACCCTGCTCTGTTAGACCAGCTATAAACAAATGCATGAGGATGTAGGAAGGAAAATCCTTGGTCTTGGTAACTATATTCAACCCAATGCCCTGTGACGTATTTCCAATACATCAATTGAATGGAAATAACCGAAAAGATGCATAAAACTACGGTGGGGAGCAGCCATTTTTGGGTACACAAGAATAAGATGCGTGATTTGATATTTTTTATAGACTCGATACCCCAAAATAGAGGAATAAGAATAGCAATGATTTCGGTAGGTCTTATGAGCGCAGCTAATCCTATCAGTAGACCAACAATTGTGGCATATTTTAAATTGTTGCTACGGTAATATTGTTGTGTGTTGAGGATAATCAAAACGTAGAGTGTAAAAAGATAAGTATGAGACATACCCAAATCTATAGCCGCATAATCATAATAATTGGTGCCAAATACGAGCAAAAATAATAGAAGTGCAACAACGGCATCTTGATAGTATTGCAACAACAATTTTCTTAAACAGAATAGTCCTAGAAAGCCAAAAAGTAAGCCCCATATTTGCAATGCCAATTTGTAAGGAGGAGAAAACCCATCTTGTGGATAATCCGAAAAATGTGCTGCAAAATGAGCCATTGTAAATGCAGGCAAGTACATAATAGACATACCTGAGGTATATTTTAGGACATAATTACCCGTTTGTGCATCTTTGTATCCATTTTGGAAATCTGTACTTCCTGAGGCTTGGTATTTGCTCAATGTAGCAGGTGCTAATCCTGTGTTTTTGAGATTTTTGAATATAAAAAGAGAAGGTAAATACCAATAATAGCCTTCTACATCATAAGAAATAATGGATTCGGTATTGTTTTTTTGCCAGCGTGGGTAAAACACAAAACTACCATACGCCATGAAAGCAAAACAAAGAATGAGTATATAGATGGAGATTTTATTGTTCTTCATTACGCACTATTGAAAGTTAACTAAATTACTAAAGACTTGTAGATGGCAAACATTTCTTCGGTCTTTTTTTGTGTGTCAAAATTTTGATGTGCATATTCATAACCTGTCAATTTCATTTTGTTGACCAATTGCTCATCATTTAATATCTTGATCATCGCCTCTGCTAGTTCTGTAGCATCATTAGGGTCTATATAGATAGAATTTTTTCCGCCGGCTTCTTTTAACGAAGAGGTATTGGCTGCTATCACGGCGGTTTGTGATAATAAAGCTTCTGCAATAGGCAAACCGAAGCCCTCATAAAAGGAAGGATAAATGACTGCCCTTGCCATTTGGTAGATAGATTGCAGATGGAGGTTGTGACTCAAGTTTTCTAACCATACAATATGTTGTGTTAATTGATATTGGCTAATCATAGCCTTTACCTCCTCTTTATAGTGTCCGCCTTTGCCTACAATAACTAAAGGAATAATATCTTTTTGCTCTAATTGTTGGTAGGCTTTTATAATGAGTTTTACATTTTTACGCGCCTCTACACTGCCTACGGACAAAAAATAACGGTCGGGTAAATGATACTGTTGGCGTACCGATTCGTTTTCTGCTTGGCTTCGCAATTGATAAAAGATAGGATTACAGACTTGATAAATGACTTCTATTTTTTGGGGATCAATGCCATAAAAGCGAATGATATCTTGTTTCGTGTTTTCACTGATGGCAACGATTTTGTCGGCATGATGGCAGGCGTATTGAAATTTTTTATCGTAAACAAGGCGTTCCGACAAGCTATAAGTTTCGGGGTTGGTTTTGAAAATTAAATCATGAATCGTGACTACACTTTTAATACCCGATTGCTGTAGCTTATGAGGCAATTCATTACTAAGCCCATGGTATAAATCAATTCCCGATTTTTTCAAATCATTGACGATAGAAAAGCTTCTCCAATAGGCTTTTAATCGTACACTGCTCTCGTGGGTGTGAAATTTATCAGAATCAAAAAAAGCTTCTGTATTGGCTAATCTTCTGGCTTCGGGGCTAAAGAGATGATAACTCTGTTCGGGATGGAAATGCTGCAAATTATGCACCAAGCTCCTGCTGTAATTGCCAAGCCCTGTAGTATTACAAAATAATCTTTTGGCATCAAACCCGATTTTCATAGTGCGAATTTAATAACATAAATTGTTCGGAGTTTTATTTTTTCATTTTCTAATTCGGTTTCTGATTTGAATACACCATCGCTTATCTTTGATTTTTAGATTTAAAATGAAGCACCTCCATTTATTATTGGCTCCTTTATTACTATTATATTCAGGAAATGCTTGTGGGCAGTCAAAACAATATAAAATTGCGGCGGTAGCGTTTTATAATTTAGAAAATTTTTTTAATCCTGAAGATAATCCTGACACCGACGATGAAGATTTTACTCCCGAAGGTTCTCATCGCTACACCGAAGCAGTTTTTATGCAAAAAGCAAAAAATATGGCTGAGGTATTGGCACAGTTAGGTACTGACTACAGCGAAGATGGTGCCGCTTTAATAGGGTTGTGTGAAGTAGAAGATGACAGAGCCTTAAAGGTATTGCTGAGTCAAACACAATTGAAAAAAAGGAAGTATCGCTATATACGCTTTGATGGACCCGATAGGCGTGGAATCAATGTTGCTTTGCTCTATAATCCTACTTATTTCAAGATGATTCATGCCAAGCCAATAGCCGTTAATTTACACTATGCCGGAGGGGGTATTACCAGAGATGTGTTGGTGGTACAAGGCATTTTGCAAGGTGATACCGTATATGTGTTGGTCAATCATTGGCCTTCACGAAGCGGCGGTGAAGCTGCATCTGCACCCAAGCGTGCTGCTGCCGCCGAAGTAAATAGGCAAATTGTACAACAAATCTTAACACTAAATAAAAATGCGCGCATCATTGTAATGGGTGATTTGAACGATGACCCTATAAGCCCTAGTGTAGCTGATGTTTTGGGTGCTACTGGAGATAGGAATAAAGCACAACATACAACTTTGTACAATCCTTGGCTGTCTTTCTATAAGCGTGGGATAGGCACTTTGAGCCATAATGATAAATGGAATTTGTTTGATCAAATCATATTATCTCCTGCTTGGTTAAATACTCATACAGGACATTGGCAATATTATCAAGCATCAGTATTCAATAAAGATTTTTTGATAACCTCGTTTGGAAAATATCGTGGTTATCCGCACCGCAGTTATAGTGGCAACAAATGGATTAATGGTTACAGCGATCACTTCCCCACGATTGTATATCTTATCAAAGATGCTCCACAACAAAGAGAAGAGTGACATTATTTTAAACAGCATTTTACAATGAAAAATAGATACCCAATTCTACTGATTATTTTCTTCTATGCTTTGAATAGTAAAGCCCAGAATGTACACTATATCAAGCAAAGTATTAGTACCCTTAGTGGTCATGGCTTTGGTGGTAGAGGCTATGTAAGTAATAGTCGAGATAAAGCGGCCCGATTTATCTATCGTAATTTTAGCGAAATGGGACTAAAGTCATTTTCAGACAATGGGGATTATTTTCAATTATACCAATTTCCTGTGAACATCTTTCCCAATAAGGTGGAATTAAAGTTGGGCAAAAAGCAATTGATACCCGGTGTAGATTTTTTGGTAGATGCTGCAAGTGTGGGCTACAGAACAAATGGTACAACCAAAATAGAACGCATCAACCTCAACAAAGTAGATGATTCTGCGGAGTGGCAAAAAGTAAAAGCCCGCTTTAATGCTTTTAATGTGTATCAATTAAGCCATGCAGATTCTTTGTGCAAGCGATTAAAAATTAGAATGAGCAATTTGGTTGAGCAATTGCCCAAAGCTTGCTATGTGATACCTCAAAGCAATAAACTAATTTGGACGGTTGCAACAGATACTATCCCTGCTACCGTTTTTTATGTGGCAGATACTTCATTGCCCAAAGGCAGAAAAGTAGAAGTGAACGTGCAGCATAAATTTGATCCCAAAGCAATAAGTAAAAATGTGATTGCTTATATCCCTGGTAGCGAAGCATCGGATAGTTTTTTTGTGTTTACGGCTCACTACGACCATTTGGGCAAAATGGGTATGAATGCCGTATTCCCAGGAGCAAATGACAACGCCAGCGGTACTGCATTCAATTTAACATTGGCTAAATATTTTGTTGCTCACCCACAAAAATATTCAATCGTATTTATTGCATTTAGTGGTGAGGAAGCGGGTTTGTTAGGCTCTCGTTATTTTGTTGAACACCCTGTTTTCCCTTTAAAGAAGATTAAATTTTTGGTCAATATTGATTTGATGGGCGATGCAACGGATGGTATTACCGTAGTTAACGCTGTACAACAAAATTCTTCGTTTAAACTCTTGCAAAAAATAAATTCTGAGAAAAAATACTTGCCTAAGATATTGAGCAGAGATAATGCTCCTAATAGTGATCATTATCCTTTTACACAGGCAGATGTGCCGGCAATATTCATTTATGCCAATGGCGGCAAAGGTTATTACCACGATGTATTTGATAAAGCAAAAGAGCTCTCACTCAATAATATACCTCAAGTATTTCAATTGCTCACTGATTTTATCGCACTAAAATCTAAAGGTGAATAAATGAGTAAGAAAAAATTAGTGGTACTCACCGGTGCGGGTATTAGTGCGGAGAGTGGTCTTCAAACATTTAGAGATGGCGATGGGCTATGGGAAAATCATCGTATTGAAGATGTCGCTACACCTGAGGCATGGTATAGAAATCCAGAACAAGTACTTCGATTCTACAATATGCGCAGAGCTGCTTGTAGGGCGGCGCAGCCCAATGCGGCACATCTTGGTTTGGTAACCTTAGAGCAATATTACGAAGTTGTCATTATCACCCAGAATATTGATGATTTGCACGAGCGTGCGGGTTCTGGCAATGTATTGCATTTGCACGGAGAGATTACAAAAATGCGTAGCGACCGAAATGATGAACAACTATATCCTTACGATAGGCCGATACAATTAGGTGATACAGCTTCTGACGGAGGTCAGTATCGCCCACATGTAGTGTGGTTTGGCGAAGCTGTACCCAATATTGAAATTGCTTTTCCTTTAGTGAATGAATGGGCAGACATCGTTGTGTTAATCGGTTCATCATTGGCTGTTTATCCTGCAGCAGGATTATTGAGGCATGCCCCTGCTCACATCGCCAAGTATGTGCTAGATAAAAAAATTCCGGAGGTGGGTTATTTAAAGCATCTTACCAAGATTGAACAGCCTGCAAGCCAAGGAATTCATGAATTATTGTCGTACCTGATACCTTAGTATTTCTAGAATATTAAAGGTTATCCGTCGCGGTATCTGATTTGTGAATCTTACCCATCAAAATACTAACATTCAGGTCAAAACCTAGCATGATAATACGCGTGTTGATAGACAACCATACAAAAAAGGCAATCAATGAACCGATGGAGCCATAAACCTTATTGTAATTGATGAAATGATTGACTGCATAAAAGAAAATGGCTGAAGAGAGTACACAGATGACGCTAGCAAAAACTGCTCCTGCGGATACGAATCGGAAGCGGTGCGTCAAAGATGGACCATAAATGTAAATAAACGAAATCGCACAGAAGATGATGAAAAACAAAAACAGCATACTGAACATTTTAACCACCAATAGACTGCCGAAAACTTTTATGATGAGCCCATTGATGGTAGAAGACTGAATGATTAATGCCACAATACTAATGAGTACCACACTCATCAGCATAGCTGTCAGTTTAATGGCTGCCCAACGCCGCTGAAAAATATTGCGCGATACATATACCTTTTGATCTCGGTCGAAATAACGCATCAATCCCATCATGCCATTTGAAGAAAAAAAGAGTGTGAGTACTAAACTGAAAGACAAGAGAGAACGCTGCTCTTTATGCAAAAAATCCTTGATTACAAAGCTGATACTTTCATAAGTCGCCTTATTGGGTATTATTAACTTTAAGGTGTTTAATATTGTCAACTCTACATTTTTGAGTGGTAAATAGGGTATCAGGGTGAATAAGAAAAGCAATGTGGGCCCTAGTGCAGTCAAGAAATTATAAGTAACGGCCGAGCAGCGGTCGCTCAGGTTAATGTTATTCATATTCTCAATAAAAAAACGACCAGCATCATAAAGGGATACTCCTTCAAATCCTGGTAAGATAATTCGTTTGCTGAGGGTCTTTGATTTTCGAACCAAAGGCAAATTGAGCAGAAAATGTTTGGGCTTCATTTTAACCATTCGGTATTAATATCTTGTATACTATTTTATAGATGCAAAAAAGACGCACAGAACAACAACTGTACGTCTTTTTAAAAAGAACTTAAGGAGCTTATTTATGCCAACTGGCAGCCTGACCAATCACGAAACCAAAATCATTGACATTGTCATTGTCCAAGTAGGTTACTTTATATTTTAAACTTAAGCTGCCGTGCAAGCCATAAAAAGTATCATTTTTAAGATAGCCGATACCTTGTACTTTTTTATTTCCAATAGTTTGTTCACTGATGATTATGGTATCACCTTTTACTACAGCATTGACACGGCTCAATAATGAATTATTTAAGTTGGTGATTTGTACATCGGCATAGTTGGCACCAGGTAATAATGAATGCTCTATAGCTACAACATAATTGCTGCGTGGAGAAATGGTGCCTTGTTCATCTACATTCCATGAGCCAGTATATTTGTCTCTTGTCGTTACTTCGCACATCGAACCCTCAAATCCTGGAGCGCAAATACATCCCCCGGTTTCAGAATGACAAGCACTAGTATTTTGGCAAGCAACAGTTTTACATTTGTCCCTTTTGCAAGAAGATAATGAGATTGTAGAAAATACCGAAACAGCACTTAGGGCAGATAGTAATATAAGTTTAACACTCTTTTTCATTTAGCACAAATTGTTTACAAGGCTTAAAAGTAGAAAATTCTCTTTGAAAAGCAAACTATTGAACAAATTTCTTTCAAAAAATATTTCTTAATTGGTTTTTTCTACCTCTCTTTTATAGCTGCGGATGGCTTTAAATATGGCATAAGCCACTTCACTTTGTCCTTTTTCGCTATTAAGGTATTGCTCTTCAGTTGTATTATTAATAAATCCTATTTCTATCAGAACACCGGGCATCACACTTCCAGCAAGCACTTCTAATCCTTTTTGTTTCACTCCAAGGTCGCGTCGTCCTTGAGCGGAAAACTCATCTTGAATTTTTTGTGCTAAGGATACGCTTTTTTTCAAAAAAACTTGTGCATATTGTGCAATGATAATAGCTGTTTGAGGGTCATTTTCATTCAGCATGCCTGGCTCTTCGGTTACATTATCACTGTATTCACTGATAGCGCCTTCTTTTTGTCCTGTTCGGTTCAATCCCAAAACCCAAGTTTCTGTACCGTAGGCTGCCGTTTCGCGGTGATGTATGGTTTTGTAAATAGGAATCGAATGCTTTCTTCTGCCTTTACCTACTGTTTTAGTACCTACACGTATTTTTTCGTAGGTGCCTGGGCTAGAATTGACATGTATGGCTACAAATAAGTCTGCATCTGCCTGATTGGCAATTTTATGTCGGTCGGGTAGTGGTATAAAAACATCGGTAGTCCGAGTAAAAATGGGTTTTACAGGGCGTAGGCTATCGTTAATGAATTTGCCTAATTTTAAAGCAACTCCGAGTGCAATATCTTTTTCGTGCATCATTACGCCACGCGCGCCTGCATCGTGTCCGCCATGTCCAGCATCTAAAACGATTTGATTAATTTTTTTGCTTTGAGCATTTGTTGCGAAATGTCCCAATGCGCAAGTTGCTATCAATAAGTATGAAAAGTAATGCTTCATCTTAAAAGTTCTATAATGTTGTTTTGTAGTTTGTATTCTTATCTTTATTAAATAGTTACTTTTGCAGCTATTAATCGTATGTTCGCCAGCAGTTCAACCATTTCAAAAATATCAGCTATTTATTTATTCCGTTTTTTTACGGCAATTTTTGCATTGCTACCTATTTTTTCTGCTGCGCAAATTAAGCCTAAAACTGACTCAATTCTACAGGTTACAAAAATAAATGATACACTCCTAAAAAATACAGGCACTGAAACTTTAAGAAAAGCAGACTCTTCAGGTAGCCCCAATCTTGCCGATAAACTCGGTATTCGCATATCAAAAGATGCCTTGGAGGATGTAGTAGTGGCCACTGCTACCGACTCTGCTCTAATGGATTTGAAAACAAACAATTTTAGTCTGTATGGCGATGCAAAGGTTACTTATGATGGTAGGAAACTCAATGCCGACCAGATAGTGTTCAACCAATCATCTAATATTGCTACAGCCTCCGAAGTAAAGGATACGAGTGTTAAAAAGTCCACCTCACCTACTTTTGAGCAGGGTTCGGAGAAGTTTACCTACGCCTATTTACAATATAATTTTAAATCTCAAAGAGCCATTGTACGCAATGCTCGTAGCCAATATGGAGAAGGTTTCGTGCATAGCGAACAAATCAAAAGAAATAATGACAAATCCTTGTATGGGTATAAAAATGTATATACTACTTGTGCTTTGGATCATCCGCATTTTGGTATTCGTACCAATAGGATTAAAATTATACCCGGGCAGGCTATTGCCACAGGTTCTGCCAATATCGAAATAGAAGGAGTACCTACCCCTTTATTTTTACCCTTTGGTTATTTCCCTATCAATAATGAAACACATCGCTCTGGGTTTGTTTTACCTACTTATACTACCGAAATCAATCGTGGATTGGGTTTGCTCAAAGGCGGCTATTATTTCTATGTCAACGACTATGTTGATTTGCTCTTGCAAACAGATATCTACACCAAAGGGAGTGTGGCGGGCTATATGACTAGTAATTACGCCAGCCGATACCGATATAATGGAAGTGTGTTCCTCAGTTATGCACTCAATAAAACGGGTGAAGATTTTGACCCTACAGCAAGAAATACAAAAGATTTTGCTTTCAGATGGTCGCATTACAAAGATGCTAAATCCTTGCCTGGTGTTAGTTTTAATGCGAATGTAAACGTGAATTCAGGCTCTTTTTATACCAACAATAGCTATAATCCTGGCCAAATAACCCAAAATCAATTCAGCTCTAATATTACTTTTTCGAAAAATTGGGCAGGCAAGCCCTACTCTTTTACAGCAAGTGCTACGCACAACCAGAACATAATTACAAAAGAAGTAATTGTGAATTTGCCTAATATAACATTTAACCTAGTGCCTCAAAATGTATTTCAGCGTAAAAATCCTGTAGGTGCTGCTCGTTGGTATGAAAAAATTAGTGTGGGCTACACCATGAATACGATGAATAGGCTCACTTTTTATGATACAGCCTTTAAGCTGAATGAACTCCAAATGAGCGATTTTAGAAATGGTATGAGCCATGCGATACCGATAACTGCCTACTACAACGTATTGCGTTTTATCACAGTTAATGTCAATGCTACTTACAATGAATATTGGAATACCCAACAGGTGTATCGAGCATATAACGATTTGTCGCAAGAAGTAGATACAACGATTAAAAATGGATTTGCTGCTTCGCGCGATTTTAATACAGGCATTTCCATGAATACTAATATTTATGGTATGAAACTCTTTAAGAAAGGAGCCATTCGAGGATTTAGGCACAAGCTGAGTCCAAGCATTGGCTTTAATTATCGTCCCGATTTTGCAAAAGACCCGTTTAACTATTATTACCAAGCACGTTTAGATTCCTCGCAAAAATTAAACCTACTGTCTCCCTACGAGCAGTCCATCATCGGCAGACCACCGAGTGGCAGAAATGGGTCAATCAACTTTGCTTTGAACAATAATTTGCAAATGAAAGTGCGCAATGGAAAAGATACTACTAAAGGGTTTAAAAATATCCCTTTAATTGACCGCCTCGACTTCAATACTTCGTACAATCTTGCTGCCGATTCTTTCCAATGGTCTAATTATGTGTTCAGCGCGGCTACTAATATTGCCAATCTTGTCAACATCACTGCCAATGCTTCATTTGACCCTTACCAATGGGATTATGTAGCCAATCGGCGTACACCACGCACCACGTTGGCTGCGGGCAATGGATGGGCAAGATTATCTGCGGCATCTTTGGGATTCAGTACCTCTTTTCATTCCAAACAAAAGACCAACAAGGATGATGATGCCATGAATAAAGAAGATTATAAAAATTTAATGCGCAACAATGCTTATAATAACTATGTTGATTTTAATATTCCTTGGACATTGAACTTGAGTTATTCTTTTGGATTGACACGCCAGCCATCGGTGTATTCAAGGTCGGATAGTTCTATCATCAACCAAAACATCATGGTGAATGGTGATTTTAATATCACTCCTCGTTTGAAGGTGGGCTTCAATACAGGGTATAATATAGTGTTGAAACAAATGGCTTATACCCAAGTTAATATCTATCGTGATTTGCATTGTTGGGAAATGCGCCTAGGCTTGGCTCCTTTTGGGCTCAATCGAAATTTCAATTTTACACTTAGTGTAAAGGCACAAGTATTACAAGATTTGAAATTGACCCGTCGTCGCGATTTCCGCGATGCTGCCAACTAATTGTAGTATTGGGATAAATTGTTTTACTTTGTTCGCAATAATACGAATTATGCAACAAAATAATAATAAACAACATCTTCCCGCACTCATTATCATTGCCTGTCTATTTTTTGTATTCGGATTCATTACTTGGAGCAATAGCCAATTAATTCCTTATCTCAAAATTGCTTGCGAATTGAGCGATACACAATCGTATCTTGTGGCAACTGCTTTTTTCGCAGCTTATTTTTTTATGGCTATACCATCGGCTACTGTATTGCGTAAGACAGGATTTAAGAAAGGTATGTCATTGGGTTTATTGGTCATGGCATTGGGTGCTTTGTTGTTTGTACCCGCTGCACAATCACGCAACTTTAATTTATTCCTAACTGGTCTTTTTGTTATTGGTAGTGGATTGGCATTGTTGCAAACGGCGGCTAATCCCTACGCTACAGTGCTTGGCCCCATAGAGAGTGCAGCCCAACGAATTAGTATCATGGGTATTTGCAACAAGGTTGCTGGCATTATTGCCGTATATGTGTTGGGTAGTATTACACTTAAAAATGCTGATGAAATCAAAGCTAAATTGTTGACCATTAGCCCCGCCGAAAAAGCAGTAGAGTTGGATGCCTTAGCAAGTCGCGTTATTTTACCTTATATCTTAATTGCAGCATCACTTGCAGTATTGGCTTTGATTATTTTTTTAGTGCATTTACCCGAAATAAATGAGGAAGAGCAGCAAGCGGGAGATAATGAGTATTCGATAAACAAAACCAGTATTTTTCAGTTTCCACATTTACTATTAGGGGCATTAGCCATCTTTTTTTATGTAGGTGTCGAGGTGATTAGTTATGATACTTTTGCAGGCTTTGGAGAATACTTGGGTTATCCATTAGCGGAAGCCAAAAGTTTTGCTTCCTATACTGGCTATGGCTTGCTTGCGGGTTATATTGTGGGTATCATTGCCATACCCAAATTCATCTCCCAACAAAAAGCCCTGACATTTTTTACACTATTAAGCATCGTCTTTGTATTTATAGCTATGTTTAGCAAGGGCGACGTGGCTATTTATAGTTTTGCCGTTTTAGGATTTACCAATTCGGTTGTTTGGCCTGCTATTTGGCCCTTAGCCATTAACCATTTGGGGCGTTTTACTAAGATGGGTTCCGCTTTGCTCATTATGGGTATTGTTGGTGGTGCTATATTGCCACCTCTATACGGTAAGCTTTCTGAAATAATGGGCTCTCGTCAAATGGCTTATGTGCTCATGATTCCCTGCTACCTCTACATCTTGTATTTTGCATGGGCAGGTCATAAAATAGGTTTGAAGCTAAAAAAATAATGAAGCAGCTTTTTCTGTTTGTTTTTCTTTGCTTTGGCTCTGCAAGTATTGCAAGAGCTGGTAATTCCTTGCAACTCATTAAAAGCATCCCTATTGCGGCACATATTTTACAGGTAGATGAGTTGGGGAATGCTTATGTGGTGCGCAATGACAACACCTTTATCAAATTCAACGAAGCTGGAGACAGTTTGCTCAATTTTATGAGTGTGTCTAACGGTAATATCAGCTATGTAGATGTTACGAATCCACTTCGAATATTGTTGTATTATCCAGGTTTTGCCCAATTGCTTTTTTTAGATAGAATGCTCTCTCCAAAAAACGAATTGAATCTGCGCAAACTTAATTTGCTCAATAGTAATGTGGTAGCAGTAAGTGCTGAAGGAAATCTCTGGGTGTACGACCAATTCAATGCTACGCTCAACAAGCTAGATATGGAGTTCAATTATATGATTCGTGGAAATGATTTGCGCCAACAATTATCCGAGCTGCCTCGAGCGGCCTATTTGGTAGAGCGCGACCGAAAAGTATATATGGCAGATTCGGCACGCGGTATTTTTATCTTCGACCAATACGGTTCCTACCTCAATACATTATCCATTTTTGGAGTCAAACAATTGCAAGTTGTCGGAAGCCAAATGATTTATCGTAAAGCGCATACCCTTTTTGCTTACGATTTGAAAACTTTGCAAGAAACAGAAATGGATATCCCAGAGCATCCGGAAACCACTATTTTGCAAGCGGCTTATTGTCGTAATGTACTCTATGTGTTGTATGCAGATAGGTTGGAACTATACCATTCGCAGAATTGATTTTTATATTTACTCATACTACGTTATTTTTGAGCAAATATTCCAAACATTGAAAACCCTTTTAGACCAAGCGCAACTACAAATCACTTTGCACCGATTGGCGCATCAGTTGGTCGAGACGCATTTGGATTTTAGTGATACGGTTATCATCGGTATGCAGCCTCGAGGCATCTTGTTTTCTGATAGAATTGTTGCCCTATTACAGCAGATTATCAACAACAAAAAAATACAATACGGTCGCTTAGATATTACTTTTTATCGTGACGATTTGCACAAAGGAAATGCTTTGCAAGCACCCGCTCAAACAGATATTGCCTTTAGTGTGGACAATAAAAGGGTAGTGTTGATTGATGATGTGCTCCATACTGGCCGTACCATTCGCGCTGCTATGGATGCGCTGCTCGATTTTGGCCGACCGAAAGAAGTCGAATTGATGACTTTGATTGATAGACGATTTAGCAGAGAGCTGCCCATACAGCCCGATTATGTGGGTCTGAGTGTGGATACTCTATTCGAACAAAAAGTAAAAGTATATTGGAAAGAAAAAGAGGGCAATGATGAGGTGGTGTTGTTGTAATGAACTTTTAAAGCCTTCAGATTATCAAAATTTATAAGAATGACATTATCCGTAAAACATTTGTTGGGCATCAAAGAACTGCAAACGCAGGATATTGAAACTATTTTCAAAACTGCGGATAATTTTAAACAAGTATTGCAACGTCCTATCAAGAAAGTGCCTGCCCTGCGCGATACCACCGTTGCCAACATATTTTTCGAAAATTCTACCCGCACACGAACCTCCTTTGAACTGGCCGAAAAAAGATTGGGTGCCGATGTGGTTAACTTTTCTCCATCCGCATCTTCCGTTTCTAAGGGCGAAACCCTCATAGATACGGTCAATAATATCTTAGCCATGAAAGTGGATATGGTGGTGATGCGACATGCTGCTTCTGGAGCACCTTGGTTCTTGGCACAACATATTGATGCAAGTATTATCAATGCCGGAGATGGTGTCAATGAACACCCAACACAAGGCTTGCTCGATGCCTTTTCTATGAGGGAAAAATTAGGTAATCTGAAAGGCAAAAAAATAGCGATTGTGGGCGATATCATGCACTCAAGAGTAGCCATGAGCAATATTTATTGCTTGCAAAAATTGGGTGCCGAAGTCATTGTCAGCGGACCGCCTACCCTCATACCTAAGCATATAGCCTCTATGGGGGTGCAAGTAGAGTACAATGTCAAAAAAGCTTTACAACAATGCGATGTGGCGAATGTATTGCGCATACAACTAGAGCGTCAACATAAGCCCTTGTTTTCTTCACTTCGCGAATATGCCCTTTATTATGGGGTCAATAAAAACATGCTCGACTCACTCCAAAAGGATATCTTGATTCTGCATCCTGGACCTATCAACAGAGGTGTCGAAATCAACTCCGATGTAGCTGATGGTCAACATTCTATCATTCTCAATCAGGTCGAAAATGGAGTTGCTATTCGAATGGCGGTGGTCTATTTGTTGAGCGGAAACCGCGAAATGCCCGACTAAAATCCCTTGTACTTTCCACACATAGCGTATATTTGCAGACTCCTGATATTTTGGTATCAGGTCTAGCTAAACGTTTAATTTCAACTTTAATATCGTTTTATATATGTCATCTACCTGGTTCAAGCGTATCAAAAAAGGAGTGTTAACCCACACAAATGAAAAACGCGAAACGCCCGATGGTCTTTGGCATAAATGCTCGGAATGCCGTACCACCATTACACAACAAGAATTGGCAGAAAACCTTTGGGTATGCCCCAAATGCAATATGCACAACAGGATTAATTCGCCTGAATATTTCAACATTATTTTCGATGAAGGCACAGTACAATATCTTTTCAGCAATATTTTTTCAATAGACAAATTGGGTTTTGTGGATTTGAAACCTTACGATTCACGACTCAAAGAAGCACAGAAAAAAGATTCGGAAGATGCTCTTTCGGTAGCTGTTGGTGAGGTGAATGGGCAAGGATTACTGATTGCTTGCATGAATTTCAACTTTATCGGCGGTTCTATGGGGTCTGTAGTAGGCGAAAAAATCAGTCGTGGTATAGATTATGCTATCGAACACAAATTGCCCTTTATGATTATTTCCAAATCGGGTGGTGCACGTATGATGGAGTCTGCTTTTTCGCTGATGCAAATGGCAAAGACCTCCGCAAAATTGACCCGACTTGCTAAAGCGGGCTTGCCTTATATTTCTTTAATGACCGACCCTACTACAGGAGGTGTTACCGCATCTTTTGCCATGTTGGGCGATATCAATATTGCCGAACCCAAAGCCTTGATTGGTTTTGCAGGCCCGAGGGTGATTAAAGAAACCATCAAAAAAGACCTTCCAGCGGGATTTCAACGCTCAGAATTTTTACAAGAACATGGCTTTCTCGATTTTATTGTAGAACGCAAAAACCTCAAAGCAAAACTTAGTCAAACCATCAATTGGTTTATGACTGAGCGCAAATAAAACAGACCACTAGGTCGCTCATACATTGGCTCAGAATATCTACATCAAAAATAAGCCCGCTACCTTCGAATATGCAATTGAAGATAGGTTGAAGGCGGGTATTGTATTGACCGGTTCGGAGATTAAATCTATCCGAAACGCACGGGTAAGTTTCAATGATTCGTATTGTATTTTTCACAAAGGAGAGCTGTGGATTAAGAGCCTGTTTATAGGCGAGTATGCCAATGCTGGCTATGCCGCTCATCTTACCACGCGCGAGCGCAAGCTGCTGCTCACCAAAAAAGAATTGCGCAAATGGGAATCTAAAATCAAAGAAAAAGGATTTACCATAGTGCCGCTTTCTGTTTTCATTACCGACGAGGGCTATGCCAAAGTAGAAATTGGGCTTGGTAGGGGTAAAAAACTGCACGACAAACGCGAGAGCATCAAAAATCGAGAGGCAGAACGCGATTTGAAGCGGTATCTGAAATAGACTTTTATTAACCCGTTGTGCATTTAGGTGCCTAAGTACAATTTTTAAGTTGTTTAAATTTCTGTTATAAACGAATTTATTAAGGAATT
>JASGCQ010000016.1 GCA_030054025.1 Phycisphaerales bacterium
ACATCATTAGTGTAGCTACAAACACTCTACTTGATGAAATGGTTTTGTGGCGGGCGAACGGAGGTTTACCCCAAGAAAAAACCTCAAAACCGCTAACTGCATGGGGCGGATATAAGTGCGGCAGTTCTATTTTTTAAAACAATTAAAAACAAAATCCCGAGAGGGTAAGAAAAATGAAAAAAATCAAATTGAATACTGCTAAATTGCAGTTGAACAAAGAAAAAATTGCAAACTTAAGCAATGTTGAAATGGGACAACTGAATGGAGGAATTGGCTTCGTTGCTAAAAAATCAATACGTAATTCATTTGGCTGTGTTTGCTGCCCTGTTGATGAGCCAGCCACTCCAGTTGGAACGCCACAAGCAAATGGATAGTCATTTCGTTAAACCATCTAAAGTCGGCAACGAACTTTAGGTGGTTTTTTAAAAACTACCTTTCAAACTATTTTAAATTTGGATTAGTGAGCATAATACAAACATTTTTACTTATTGTTTTTACTTCGTTTTGCTTGACCAGCAAAGCTCAGGTTTATCTTGCGGGTAAAGTAAGCAACAAAAAGGGAAATGCCATTGCATACCCCGAGCTTTTACTTCGTTCTGATATTGATAGCACAGTAATTAAAACAGACTTGGGCGATAGCCTTGGCAACTTTATTATCACAATAGATTCATTTGTTTCCTGCAAATTATTGGTACGAGCAGAAGGCTACATTGAAAATTGTTTAATCTTGAATAATGTCAATGATTTGTCGAAAATAGGGAGCGTAGAGATGGATACAAACAGAAACTTTGAGCTTAAAGGAATAACTGTTTCGGGTTCAAAAAGAATGATTGAACGCAAAATTGACCGAATTGTTTTTAATGTAGATAAAAGTATTGCCGCCACAGGCACGGATGCTTTTACTCTTGTGGGCAAAGCCCCAAATGTGAAAATTGTAAATAATCAAATCAATATGCTGGGCAAGGGTGCGGTGAAAATTTTAATTAACGATAAATTGTTGATACTGGGCGGCGATGATTTAAGTAATTACTTAAAATCTATACCTTCTGAAAATGTTGGTTCGATAGAAATTATCCCCAATCCCCCTGCTAATTATGATGCTGCGGGCAATTATGGATTAATAAATATCATCACTAAAAAGAATAAAACAGAAGGCCTGAGTGCTTTGCTTAAAGCAGCAAGCGGTCAAGCTACCTATCTTAATGCCAGTGGTGGTGTTAATGTTTATTACCTCAAAAATAAGGTGAATATACAATCCAGTATTTCGGGCAACAATGGAGCGTATGGACCTATTGAAAGGGCGGAAACCAATTACCCAACTCAAATTTGGAAACGGAACGATTACCGAAAAGATATTCAAAATAATATGCGTGGTCAAGTTGATATGGACTACAAGCCAAACGCTACAAACACCTTGAGCCTTACTTATGCCATTAGCCAATCCAAACCCGACATAATAGAGCGTATTAACACTAATGTCTATTCATTAATGCAAAACCTTGACTCACAGATTAACACAAGTGCTTTTACGGATGCTAAAAATGTATCCAACATCGCCAATATTCATTTCCAACACAAATTAGATTCTAATGAGGCTCAAATAGTATTAGATGGCGATTTTGGTCAATTTAATACAGATAAAAGTAGAATTTTTGATAACTACACCCTTCAAAATGACACAAACAAAACGAACATATCGAATTATTTATCAGAAAACACGCAACGCATCAGGCTGTACTCTTTAAATGCGTATTCCGATTTTTCTATTAAAAAGTACAGCTTGTCTATTGGAGGCAAAATCAGTTTGTTAGAAAATAAAAGTCGTTTTGGGTTGTATCAATTATCATCGGGTAGCACTAATGTTATTAGCAGCAATCAATTTGACTATATTGAATTGAATAAAGCCGCATTTATTAGCATTCAACGAACCTTTCATAAAATAGAAACCAAGATTGGTATTCGATACGAGAATGCAGAGATAAAAGGAAGCTCACTGAACGGTGCTGGCGTATCATATCAAACCAACAACATTTTCCCAACAGTATATCTGAGTTACAACCTCAATGATAATAATACCTTTGGTATCAATTTGGGGAGAAGAATTGACCGACCGGAATATTATGCACTTAATCCATTTCGTTGGTACTTTAATGAATATGCTTATAGTGAAGGTAACCCATTTTTAAAACCCTCCTACAGTAACAATGTAGAATTGTCTTATACTAATGCCTCAAATTTAAACATTTCGGTATCTTTTTCTGTGGCGCAAAATGTTATCAATCAGTTTACCTATTTAAGTGATTCGAGTAATATTCAAGCTACAAAATACCTCAATTTATCGAATGATAAGGCGTTAAGTGTAGGGGCGAGCTATACTTTTACTCAGATCAAATGGTTGGAAAGCAATTGGCAGTTGCAAGGAGTTTTTAACAAAAATACGGCACTTATTAGAGAGGCTGTACCCAACATACAATCTTGGGGTTTAGCCGCAGCAATTAGCAATTTGTTGTATCTTAATAAAAGAAAAAATATTATCGGCAATATCGATTTTGAATATCTATCCACGCAAGCAGGCTCCTTGGGTACACAGCGTTACTCGTCAAGATTAGATATTGGAATAAAAGTGCTTGCCCTTAAAAAACAACTTACCATTGCGCTAGCTTGTTCCGATGTGTTCAAAACGGATGTGGGTGTTTTTAAAACTTACAGCAATTCTATTTTAGACCAAACAAATAATTACTATGATTTGAGGGTTTTGAAATTATCCGCCTCTTACAAAATTGGGAAAAGGCAAAAAGCAATTGAACAAAAAGATTCGCAAGTGGAGGCAGAAAGAAATAGGGTTGGTTTTTAACCCAAATTTTGCAGTAGATACCTATTGACAGTTTTTTGGAAAATTTCAACTGCAAAGCAGTAGAAAATATACAACGCATACATTTGATTGTCAATCTAAAGCATCAACAATAGCTCTTCAAAAAGGAGGGCGTTTTTGGGACAGATTATTCAAAAATACCGCTACTGAAAAATCTGGGTTAAAACCTTGCAGATTATTTTCAATGATATTCCACAAAAAGAACAAGGCTCAAAACTACGCCAACAGTTTAGGCGAAAAGCGGCGATAGAACCTGTGATTGCACATTTCAAAACAGACCATCGCCTCTCTCGAAATTTTTACAAAGGGATTAAAGGAGATGAAATGAATGTATTATTGAACACTGCGGCATTCAATTTCAAAAGAATGAGGAACAAATGGAGGCAATTCTTTTTGTGCCTTTTCAAAATCTGTTTTTGCAGTTCCAAAATAGTTTGTTGAGTACTACTCAATTTGATATTTTGGTTTTTAAGGCTTGACTAAGTACCTACTGCAAAATCTGGCTTTAAAATTGCCATTGAATACCATCAAAAGTTCCGGAGCTCATTAGTAGCAGGCAACTTTTTTCTGTTGGGTTCGCTAATAATTCTTTTACGGTTTGTTCCAATTCATCTTTATTGTCTATTACCCGCAAACTAGGGCGTTTAAAATAAGAATGAACAACAGCTTTGTCTAGTTTTGGAAGTCCTTTTAATTGTAAAGCATGGTGACTAAAAAACACAATCGCAATATCTGCTGCATCCATACTATGAGCATATTCGCTCAAAAATTGCTCATTCAGACTGCTAAAAGTGTGCAACTCGAAACAGGCTATCACACGGCGATGGGGCATGGCTTCTTTCACCGCATTTAAAGTAGCTTTGAGTTTAGAAGGCGCATGTGCGAAATCTCTAAAGACAAGTAAATTGTCTTTTTCGGCAATTTGCTCCAGCCGGCGAGCAGCCCCCGAAAAACTGACAATGGCTTGGTAAAAGTTTTCTTGACTGACTCCTAAGCAAAGGCAGACTTTGAGTGCGGCACTCAGATTGAGCAAATTGTGACGACCGAAAATGCTTACGGGTAAGTCCCCATTATCCGTTTTGAGTATTGCTGTTGCATCGTCGTAATAAAAAGGGTGGGTAGTGTAGGCTTCGGTACGAAGATGAGTTGATCCTTCGGCAACAATGCGTTTTACTTCGCTGTCTTCTGCATTGAAATACAATTCTGCATTGGTTTCCATTCCATTGAGGTATTGTACAAATTGGCTGCAATAGTTTTCATAAGTGGGGAATACATTGATATGATCCCAAGCAATACCGCTCAACACACTAATATGGGGATGGTAGAAAAATATTTTTGGTTTTCTCTCTATTACCGAAGCCGGATATTCGTCGCCTTCCAATATGATTAATGGAGCATCGCTTAGTTGCACCGATTGTGCAAAACCTTCTAATTGAGCACCCACCAAATAATCAAACTCCATATTTTGATGCTTCAAAACGTGCATAATCATAGAAGTAATGCTTGTTTTGCCATGGCTACCGGCTATCACTACACGTTTCTTGTTTTTGCTGACTTCATATACATACTCCGGAAAAGAGTAGATAGGGATGCCCAAAGACTGTGCCGCCAATAATTCAGGATTGTCTGCACGGGCGTGCATTCCAAGCACAATTGCGTCCAAATCTTTGGTTATTTTCTCGGGAAACCATCCATTAGTTTCTGGAAGGATACCGGCATTCTTGAGGTTGGTTTTGGCGGGGTCGTTTATTTCGTCATCGCTGCCGCTTACCTGATGTCCTTGCCTGTGCAGTGCAAGAGCCAGCTGATGCATTACTGCGCCACCTATAGCAATAAAATGTGTTTTTTTCATTTTCTGAAATGAATAATTATCTTCGTGCAAAAGTAATCGAGTATTTACATAAAAAACGATACATTTACATTTATGAAAAACAATTCTACACTCCGTAAAGTGGCACCTATTGTAGCCCTAGTTTGTGTACTTATGGCTACTATTGCTTGTACAAGTAACAAAAAATATGGATGCCCCAATCATCTTAAAAGTAGCTTTTCGCTTCGATAGGTGACGCTTACATAGAGAATGGCATTGATGAGACGTGCTGTTGTTGTCCCATTAGTGTTTAAACACAATAGTTCGATTTTAAACTAAATTTTAATTATGCGTTTTATAGTAAACTCCGGTTATTTGTTGAAGAATTTACAACTCGTCGGTGGTGTGGTTGGTTCAAATGCTGTTTTAGGTGTACTTGAAGATTTCCTATTTGAATTAAAAGGGAATACACTGAGCCTTTCTGCATCAGACCTCGAAACAATGATGCGAGTGGAGATAGAGGTGACAAATGCTACCAATGAAGGTAAAATTTGTATTCCTTCAAAAATACTTACCGAGTATCTCAAAAATTTACCCGATCAGCCCATTACATTAAATGTAAATGAGGCGGATAGAAGTATTGAAATCAATAGCGATTTTGGTAAATACAAAATTAGCGGCGATAATGCCGACGACTTTCCTAAAGAGCCCCAACCAGGCGATGCTTCTTCATTCAATATTTCATCAATTGCCTTATTGGAAAGTATCAGCAAAACCATTTTTGCAGTCAGTAATGATACACTACGCCCAGCTATGACTGGCGTTTTCTTTCAATTAGAAGAGGGTGGTGCTGTCAACTTTGTCGCTACAGATGCCCATCGTTTGGTACAATTGACCCGCACAGGTCTTGACCATAAATCGAATGATGGTTTTATTGTACCCCGCAAAGGCTTGCAACAAATGAAAAACGTATTGCCAGCAGAAGATACCCAGCTGACTATATCTTACAACGGTAGCCATATCTTTATTACCAATAATAAACTTCGTATGAGTTGCCGATTGGTAGATGCGAGTTTCCCCGATTATAAAGCTGTAATACCTACAGGCAATCCCTACAATTTAGTAATTAACCGTACAGATTTGATTAGTGCATTGCGTCGCTTGAGTATATTTGCCAGCAAAACAACCAGTCAAGTAGTGTTTGATATTGTAGGTAATTCCTTGACCATAAGTGCGCAAGATATTGACTTTTCTTACGAAGGAAAAGAAGCGATGACTTGCCAATATACTGGAGAGGATATGAAAATTGCCTTCAATGCTAAGTTGATGATAGAATTGATTAGTAATTTGGAGGGTACAGAAATCCAATTGGAATTGAGTACGCCGACACGTGCGGGTATCTTCCGTCTGGTGGAGAAAAATGAAAACGAAGATATCCTGATGCTGTTGATGCCCTTAATGGTAGGAATTTAAGTTGTAGAATCATGTTTAAGAACGCAATAAAAAAGATAAAAAATATGAAGTATCCAATTTGTAAAAAAATGGGCACTGATGCAGTCTTTTGCGGAATATAATAGCTACAAAAATTATTTTTTCTTAAAAAAAGGCTTGCTGGTATCAGTAAGCCTTTTTTATCATACTTAACTATAAAAAATTATATACAATGTCGCCACTCAGCAATCTTGCCGAAACCTTAATTGGCTCTGAAATCGTTCGCCTCGGAAATGCTATTAATGAACGAAAGGCTAAAGGTGAACAAATATATAACTACACTATTGGCGATTTTGACCCATCTATTTTTCCTATTCCTATCGAATATGAAGAGGCGATTATCAAAGCCTATCAAGCACATCGTACCAATTATCCTCCTGCGGATGGATTGTTGGTTTTGCGCAATACTATTGCCGATTTGTTTCGAAGGGTAGAGCAAATTGATTATAAAAACGATGAGGTATTGATAGCCAGCGGAGGCAGGCCTTTAATCTATTCGTTGTTTAAAGCTATTGTAGACAAAGGCGATAAAGTCATTTATACAGTGCCTTCATGGAATAATAACCACTATGTACACATGAATGATGGAGAACATTGCATAGTAGATGTTTTTCCAGAGCACAATTTTATGCCCCGAGCTTCGGATATAGCTCCACATATCCAAGGGGCGATTTTACTTTGTCTTTGCTCCCCTCAAAATCCTACAGGAACTACACTCGAAAAAAAGGAGCTGGAAGCTATCTGCGATTTAATCATTGCAGAAAATGCAACAAGAGGGGCAAACGAGAAAAAATTATACCTCATGTTCGACCAAATGTATTGGTCGCTCACCTTTGGTGCCGTGCAGCATTACAATCCTGTGGCACTTCGCCCCGAAATGAAAGCCTATACGATTTTTGTGGATGGAGTTTCCAAATCGCTTGCCGCTACAGGTGTGCGTGTAGGCTGGTCTATGGGCCCCGCCTATGTTATAACCAAAATGAAAGCCTTATTGAGCCATATCGGTGCTTGGAGTCCCATGGCAGAGCAATACGCTACCGCCGAATTTTTGAATAATCAACAGGCACTCAATTCTTTTACTGCGTCTTTCAAAAAGAAATTGGAAGAACGCCTCAACTATATTTATCAAGCCTTTATCGCCCTCAAAGAAAAAGGTTATCCCGTAGATATGATAAGTCCTCAAGCAGCCATTTATCTTACTTTAAAAATAGACTTTAAGGGCTATAAGTTTAAGGGTATTGAACTGACGTCTCAAGCAGATGTCAGCGAGTATCTGCTCAATGAAGCACATTTGGCGATTGTGCCTTTTTCTTGCTTTGGAGCAGACAAAGAATCTCCGTGGTATAGAATGAGTATAGGCACTTGCAAGTACGAAGAACTCGATGAAATGTTTGCCCACTTAGAAAGTTCGTTTGCTCAACTAGAGCCAATAAATTAAATCCTTACTATCAAAAAATAACACCATTGCAAGTTTACAAATTTGGAGGCGCATCCATAGAAAGCCCCGAACGGATGAAAGCTCTGCTGCCAATTTTAGCGGAAGCAAAAGGCCAATTAATCGTTGTGGTATCGGCAAAAGGTAAAACTACCAACCTGCTCGAAAATATTGTGCATGAAGCTTGTGCAGGCAATAAGCAGAAAGCAGGAATATTACGCAAAGAACTAGAGGTAGACCACTTAGATTATGCTGCTAAAGTATTGGATAATACTGCTTACAAACAGATAGCAGATGAATTAAACGAATATTTCAACGAATTGCAATGGGCGGTAGATGACGCTACCGCAGAACGCTACGACTATTCTTACGACCAAATAGTTTGTATCGGCGAATTGCTTTCTACCAAGATATTCTGTTCCTACCTGCAACATGAAGGTTTAAATTTTGAGTGGGTAGATTCTCGCGACATTATTCGTACAGACGATACATACCGTGATGCCAAAGTAGATTGGGACTTTTCTAAAAACCAAGCACAACAAGTACTTGGTAAATTGTTGGCCGAAGGGAAACATATTGTCGTACAAGGTTTTATAGGTGCCACTTCTGATAACGCCTCGGTTACTTTAGGCAGAGAAGGTTCGGATTATTCTGCAGCTATGATGGCAGCCATGCTAGGAGGCACAGCTGTTACCATTTGGAAAGATGTAGAAGGACTAAAAAATGCTGACCCCAAGATATTTAACGACACTGTAAAAATTGAAGCCATAACCTACCACGAAGTGATAGAAATGGCCTACTATGGCGCACAAGTTATTCACCCCAAAACAATTAAACCACTCCAAAACAACAATATACCTCTATATGTCAGGTGCTTTTTGAATAAAGATTGGAAAGGTACTGTGATACAAAATGAGGTGAGTAGTATTTTCTATCCCCCGTTAATTATCCTCAAAAAGAATCAAATTTTGCTTCAAGTAACTACTCGCGATTTCTCATTTATTACCGAAGATAATTTGAGCAAGCTCTACAGCATTTTTCACAACTTGAAAATCAAAATCAACTTGATTCAAAATGCAGCTATTAGCTTTGTGGCTTGTATTGATAATAAAGAGGAGCAGGTAAAACAGCTTATAGCTTTGCTTGAAAAGGATTTTAAAGTGTTCAGTAATGAAGATGTGAATCTATTAACTATCCGACACTATACACCCGAAACCTTATTTGATTTGACCAAAGGTCGTTACCCACTTTTGGAGCAAAAAACAAGAGAGACAGTTCAAGTGGTATATAAATAACGAACATTCAACAATAAAGCATATATTTTTTTGGTAAAAAAAGATGAGTATTTACAAAGTCAAACTATATATTTGCAAAAAATAAACATTATGAAAAAAATAACCACATTTTTATTTGCAGTCGTAATTTCTGTAGCTGCACTTCAATTTGCATCTTGCAAGAAAGATAATAAATCGAGCAATCCAACGATAATTGGTACTTGGGCATCAAAAACATTTAATGTCAAGGAAGTATTGAATGGTGTAGTACTAACTGATACTACTGAGTCATATACTGATACAGAAGAAGTAACTTTTAATACAGATAACAGTTATAATTATGTAGATGTAAAGGATACAACTTACAATGAGAATGGGACTTATTCTATAGCTGGAACAAAATTATATATTACAAGAGCTAGCGGATGGAAGGACACATTTGACTATGAAGTAAGCAGTTCTGAATTTACAATCAAGCGTAGCTATACTTATACTGATGTTGATGGAAATCATGTACATTCCCGCAGCATAAAATATGCTAAAAAATAAATAGCAAACTTAAATTAGGTTGCACTTAGCGATGAATCCTTAGTAAAAGGGCAAACATCACTAAGTGCAATTTTTTTATACCAACTTCATCTGAGCTGCTTTTGCCAAAATATTCGCTACTGCTTGCTCGCGGGGCTGCATCAAATCTACAGAAATTTCTCGAAGGATTTGCTTCATAGTCTTTTGTGTATTGATTTTTTTGCAAGAAGCCGAATTGGAAGGGGTATTTTTAGGATGTAATTGTTTTATCATTCAAATTTCTTTTCTACTTAAACGCTACTATTTTTAAAATATTGTCCCCCCCCCCCCCCAAATAATTGCTTTGAAAAAACAATGGCAATTTTTGAACAATGGGAAACAAATATTCCTGCTATAATTGTAACTTAGCCCTTGTTCAAAATATTCTTATTAAAACATTCCTTTTCAATGGCAAAAATTAAAGTTGCAAACCCAGTTGTAGAGCTAGATGGTGACGAGATGACTCGGATTATCTGGAAATTTATCAAAGACAAATTAATCCTTCCTTATTTAGAGCTTGACATCAAATATTACGATTTAGGTATCGAATATCGAGACGAAACAAACGATCAAGTTACTATTGACGCTGCAAATGCGATTAAACAATATGGTGTAGGTATCAAATGTGCTACCATCACACCCGATGAGCAACGTGTAGAAGAATTCAAATTGAAACAAATGTGGAAAAGCCCGAATGGCACTATTCGCAATATTTTGGACGGTACCGTATTTCGTGAGCCGATTGTGATTGATAATATCCCACGTTTGGTAACCACTTGGGATGCCCCAATTATTGTTGGTCGTCATGCATTTGGCGACCAATATCGCGCTACTGATTTTGTAACCAAAGGCAAAGGTAAATTGACGATTAAATTTGAGGGAGAAGATGGCACTTTGATAGAGCATGAAGTCTTCAATTTTAAGGGCGATGGCGTAGCTATGGCGATGTACAATACAGATGAATCCATCAAAGGTTTTGCTCGTTCTTGCTTCAATATGGCACTATCCAAAAAATGGCCTTTGTTCCTTTCTACCAAAAATACCATCCTCAAAAAATACGATGGTCGTTTCAAGGATATTTTTGAAGAAATTTACCAAAATGAATTTAAAACCTCATTTGAGGCGGTGGGTATTACTTATGAACACCGATTGATTGATGATATGGTGGCGAGTGCATTGAAATGGAATGGCAATTTTGTTTGGGCCTGTAAAAACTACGATGGCGATGTACAAAGCGATACAGTTGCACAAGGTTTTGGTTCGCTTGGATTAATGACCTCTGTATTGATTACGCCCGATGGCAAAACTATAGAAGCCGAAGCAGCACATGGTACCGTTACGCGCCACTATCGCGAGTACCAAAAAGGTAAACCAACCTCTACTAACCCAATTGCTTCTATTTTTGCTTGGACACGCGGTTTGATGTTTCGTGGAAAATTAGATGCTAACCAAGAACTCATCAATTTTTGTCAAGCACTTGAAGATGTTTGTATTGAAACAGTTTCTTCTGGTAAAATGACCAAAGACCTTGCCGTTTGTATTCACGGAAGCAAAGTAAATCATGGAGAGCATTACCTCTATACAGAGGAGTTTTTGGATGCACTGGATGCTGGTTTAAAAGTGAAATTGGGTCAATAAGTATATGGTGAGTGCTTCATTTTAAAACAACATGATTATGAATAATAATGCCATAGTTGCGCTACAGAACGCCAATATTTACCAAAGCAATGCGTTGATTTTATCGAACGTAAACTTTGAAGTGAATAGAGGAGAGATGGTTTATTTGATTGGTAAAACAGGAAGTGGTAAATCGAGTTTGCTCAAGACATTGTATGGTGATTTATACTTAAAAGATGGAGAAGGTAATGTTGCAGGGTTTAATCTCAAAGATTTGACTTGGAAAACGGTTCCACTGTTACGCCGAAATTTGGGTATCGTATTTCAAGATTTTAGATTATTGAGCGATAGAAACGTGTATAATAATTTGGAATTTGTATTGAAAGCTACTGGATGGACAGATAAAGCACTCATGAAGGAGAAGATAGAAGCCGTTTTGGGTAAAGTGGGTTTGCGAGGGAAAGGTTTTAAAATGCCACATGAAATGTCGGGCGGAGAGCAGCAACGCGTAGATGTTGCGCGTGCTTTGCTCAACAATCCTAAACTCATTATTGCGGATGAACCTACTGGCAATCTCGACCCCGAAACTACCGAAGAAATTATGCAATTACTCATTACAATCTGTAAGGATTACAATACAGGAATGATTATGGCGACCCACGATTATACCTTGTTACAAAAATATCCAGCACGTATTGTACGCATCGACCAAGGAAAATTGGTAGAACTTACCCCCGTAGGATATTCATAATTTTGAGTACGTTGTTCAAGTTGCTATAGAATTGCAGCAGTTTGTTTTTTCGCTTTTCAATTTCAACTTCATTAAATTCTGCTGTCATCAACAGCAGAATTTTTTGTTTGAACTCTTCAGTATTTTGAGCAATGGTACACAGTTCCTCTAAGCCTGTTCCATAGAGCATTGAGGGGTTAGTTAATACAAATCTTCCGGCAAATAATGCGTAGAGTAATTTTAATTTTATACCACTCTCTTGAAAAGTAGGTAAGGTAATGATGTGAGCTTCTCCAATCATGCGATTCATCATTTCATCATTCGGATTTTCGATAAGTGAAATGTGCGGTTTGCTAGCACAAGCAGCTCTGATTTTAGGATGAGGATTTTTTCCCGCAATTACAAATGGAATATGGATGTCTGCAAAAACCTCCTCAATTAAATAAAGAGCCGCTTCTATATTTTCGGGATGCGACAGATTACCATGATACAAACAAAAAGTTCCCCTCCCTTGATGAGTAACCACCTTGTTGTAGGGATGAAAGCCAGGTAAACAAACTACATGCTTGCGTGGATATAGTGTCTGAAAAAAATCTTGATCGGCTAACGATATTGTGATGAGTGAATGAGCAGCATTTAATTTCCGTTCAAATTTTTTGAGCATTAAAGACTCGAGCCAATAGTAAGTCTTTGTAGCTAAATTTTGACTTCTTTGCGCTAGTAATGAAAAGTAGTTTTGTTCAACGTTATGATTGCGAATAATTTTTTTCCTGTTGCTCAATTGTGGATGATGCAATAAATAACAACTATGAATTCCTTCGAAAATGATAGGTGCTTCCACACTGATCAGTTTGGGTAGCAAAGATTTATCCCTTCTGGAATAGAGCATATAGGGCAACTTCAGAGAAATACCCAAAATGCCAGTTTTGCGTGGGTAGTACCAAACTTGGGTACAATATTTTTCTAATTCTATGGAGCTTGCTCTGCCATATTGAAAACAATGCAAATAAATAGATACTCCTTGCTCATAAAGGTTTTTGATGGTATAAAATACATCAATGACCCCACCATAATCCGCAGGGTAGGGTACATCAAAGGATATGATATGTACTTTGAGCTCAGACAAGATTTTCGTAAATTTTCAGTAATCTTTTTTCTTCTTCTTGCCAACAATATACCTCACGTGCAGCCAAACAGTTTTGTGCTAAACGATGGTAATATTCTTCGTCTTGCAATAGGCGATTCAAAGCCGAGGCAATATTTTCGGGTGTCAGGTCATCAATAAGCGTGGCAATTTCAAAACGAGCATTTACCTTTTCGTACTCGGGATATTGCACACAAAGCTGGGGTACGGCGGCGTGCATGTAATCAAAGAAACGATTTGCCATGCTCAAGCGGTTGCTGAGGCTAGTATCTTCAAACAATGTAATGCCAATACTTGCAGATAAGGTGTATTGGCGTAATTCTTCAGGCGGCACATAGCCTTTAAAAATAACTTTATGCTCTAGTTTATAAGCTGCCACTAAGGCTTTTGTTTCTTCATAAAAATTCCCCTCTCCGCAAATAATCAAAGGTACATCAACCCACTGCATAGCAGGAATTAATTGTTCAAATCGTCTCCCTACATTCACCGCACCTTGATACAAAATGTATTTTTCCTTTTTATCTGGAACTTGTAGTAGTTTTAGAATAGTAGCATTGCGCACAATAGCATAGGATACAGCATATTTTCGCTTAAACTCTTCTGCATAACATTCGCCAATGGTATAGCCTATCGGAAAGTTCGGTACCGTATGGAGTTCGATCCAGAGCCACATTTTATGTACTCTAGGTCTGCTAATCACTTCTTTCAATTCTGTAAACAATTCATGCGCATCATATACCCTTTTTGTGCCTTTTATTTTAGAAGCATAGTAGATTGGCATAATTGTATCAAGGTCAATAGCACACAGAATATCTGCTTTACGAAAAAGTAAGGTAAAAAACAGTTTCAACCAATAATCTACATACAATAATTTGCCTTTTTCGGCAACAATCGGAATGCGTTTTTGCTTGAATGGTCGCTCTATAAGAGCCTTACTATTTTTACGCTTAAAACCAATTAAAGTCACATCATAGCCTGCGCTCGACAAGGCAGTACAAATACGAATCATTCGTTGATCGTAATTGAGATCATTTGTTACTGCACAAATGATTTTGGTCGGTTTAGTCATTTTGGCACGAAGTTGAAAAATAGATTTTTCGTTTATTGACCTCGCAATAAGGCGGTTCAAATCCGGGCATCGTAGTAGCACGAATATGTAATTTTATTTTTTCTTCGCTCCAAGAAAGGTCTATTCGTTTGAGGTCAATGATTTCATGACGATAATGCAAGGAACTGCCTTTCGAGGCTACCAAATCGGCTTGTGCAACTGCTTTGAAATTGCCCGAAATAATATGAGCTAAGGTTTGACAAAATAATTTGTAAGAAGCCTCGTAGGTGAGTTCGTATAATTGAAAAGCCCAACAATTGTGTGGAATATCGAACCTTTTCTGAAACAAAATATCACCATGGTCTATTCGCGTATCCATTTTATGGATTGTAGTGCCAAATTCTTCTTTGCCATCAATAATGGCGAATGAAAATTGATTGCTTCCTCTGTATTCGGGCAAAGGTGCCATGTGTAGGTTCACAGACAATAGCTTTGCTTTGGCAATATCTTCTGCTTTAAGTATCTGATGGTACTGCACCGAATACAGAATATCACACTCGGGCATATCGTTTAAAGAGGCGATTACAGGAATTTGATGAGCTTTAGCCAAAGCAATTAAATCGTGATTATCCCCAAATTCTTTCCTCACTTGTGTCAATATTCCGATGACCTCAACGTTCAAGCTTTCTTGCTGTGCGATAAGATAGTGCAAGCATTCATAGCCAATAGGTTTCGAACCCAAAAAAACAATACGCTTCTTTTTCATGAAACGTAAAAGTAAGATGCAAAAACGAAAACTACAGGTATCTCGTACTTGATTTACATTTTTAATGATAATGTACACCCCTTGACCTAAAGATAATTACCTTTGACCCAAATCTAAAGATTTTATTCAAAAATATTATGGGCATTGTTTTTCGCCAATCTATAAAATCATCTATTATTATACTTCTTGGGGCTATTCTTGGTCTTGTGTTCACAATTTGGCAAACCAAAGTGATGATTAAAATAGAAATTGGTGTTTCGAAAAATATCATTTATCAAACGGTTGTTTTACAAAATTTTTTTTTACTTGGGGGGCCGTCAATTTTGCTCACTTTTATTCATCGATACTCTAAGAATGAAGCAAAAAGATGGGTGTTGTTTAGTTTTTTATTGTTATTGCCATTGATATGCACTTTATTGTTTAGTATTCCGTATTTCTTTTTTCGGCAATATGTGCTATCAAAATACCAACCAATTGATCGAACCTACTACGATGATTTTTACATTTGGATACCCATTTTCACATTAATATGGTCTTACATGACCCTTTTCGAATTTTATCTCATCGGCATCATGAAATCTGCCCTAGCAACATTTATGAAAGAGGTAGTACTAAAGTTTGCTAATTTAGGTATTCTTGCTTGTTTCGCTTTTCAAATCATAAATTTCAAGGAATTTTTCATTTCGTCAGTTTTAATTTATCTTCTTCCATTAGGCTTGCTATTCTATTTTACACACCAAGACAAAAAAATTAAACTATCCTTTGATTGGAAAATTTTTTCAAAATTAGAAACTAAAGGAATCGTTTATTTTGCTTGGTATCATATGCTCATAGGGGTTTCGCTCAATCTTGTGGCGTATATTGATCAATTGATGCTTGCCCCTTTAAGCCACGAAGGATCTAGCGTTTTGGCTGTTTACAGTATCGCTATATTTTTGGTGTCCTTTGTTAGTATTCCTTACAGGGCAATGTTAAATGCGACTATCCCGAAATTAAACGAGGCATTTATTGAAAAAAATAATAGCCATTTAGCACATCTTTTTAATAGAGCGAATTTAAATATTTTAGTAGCCACAGCTTTTGTTGGCACGCTCATTGTTTCCAATATTCATAATGTTGTTGCGATATTGCCCAAAGGTTATGAGTCGCTTAAACCTTTGTTTTTGATTCTTTTTTTAGGTCGTTTAATAGATGTTTCAACAGGCCTTAATCAAGAGTTGATTAGTATTACGCCACACTATAAATTTACCTTTTGGGCGGCATTGGTTTACATTGTTATTGCATTAGTGGGTAATAGAATCTTTATACCTATTTATGGAATTTATGGTGCGGCATGGGTTGCAGCTTTTAGCTTGGCGATTTACAATATTGTTAAGGCTATATACCTAAAACAAAAATTTGGTTTGTATCCGTTTCAAAAACGCGGTTTATGGGTTTTTCCCATAATTGCTCTTGCATATAGTGTTTCATGTTTAATACCACAACTATCAAACCCCATTATTGATGGTCTTATTCGTACGCCAATTGTTGCAATTGTAATGATTCTACTATTGTTTTGGTTGAAACCTTCAGAAGATCTAAAAGAATATTGGTTGACGGTGAAAAATAAAAAAAGATTGTTTTAAACCGACAAATTAAATGTCCCCTTTTTTCAAGCGGAGGGTTTCTCTTTTGCCATTCCTTTCTCGCTTATAAAGTATTGTTCAAAATAAAAAAAAGCCCAAGATAATTGGGCTTTTTTATTAGAAATTAAAGGAATCAAATCAATCAGGCTTTTTGCCATCGAGAAATGTATTAATGGTATTAATAGAGGCTTGATTATTGTCTTCACCATCTTTTTTCATACCTACCGTATATCCGCTATAGAATCTGTCGGCAGAATTGATTCCTGGTTCCAAATTGGTTTCTTTTCTCAAATAGGCGGGAACATACTCAATATCATCTGAGGCTACAGGTTCTGATGATTTCACATTGAAACTCAAATTGCGTAAACGTTCTGCTCTTTCTTCCAATTGTCTTTTCTGCTCCTCAAATCTACGTTTCTCCTCCAATTCGCTTTCGCTCAGGTAACGCTCCATAACTTTCACTTCGACAGTTGCTTGTTGTTCAGTTGCAGCTACCGGCTCCTCCTTGATATGTAATTGAAGTTCTGTAGCCTTATACTCAATCTTCGCCTCCTCTGCATTATGAGTGCTTATTTCTTCTTCACTATTTGAATTCAGTATACTGTGATTGCGTTCCCAAACATTGTTCACGATGTTGTTTACTAAAACATTTTGCTTTTCTTCTACTACATCAGCTTGTTTTAAGGTAGGTGCCATAGGGTCAATCGCAGGAGATGACGCAACTATATTGCTTGTTTCCTGACCTAGATTAACCACAATTTTTTTGTCTTCAACTTTTTTCTGTTCCAGTTGCGTTGTTATTTCTCTATGATTGAAACCCGTAGCAATAACGGTTACAGAGATTTTATCTTCTAGGCTTGGATCGTTACCCATACCTAAGATAACATCACAATAATCACCAGCTTGCTGTTGTACATAAGCTTGTATGGCTTCTGCTTCGTCCATTGTGTGTTCGAATTCACCTTCCGTAGAATTGATATTGAGCAATATCCATTTAGCTCCGCTGATGTCATTATCGTTGAGTAATGGAGAATTTAATGCTTGCTCAACGGCAATATGAGCACGGTTTTCGCCATTGGCAGTTGCGCTACCCAAAATAGCTACTCCACCATTTTTCATTACGGTACATACATCTGCAAAATCTACGTTGATTTGTCCGGTAGTAGTAATGACATCGGTAATACATTTGGCTGCGGTAGCTAAAATATCATCTGCTTTTGCAAATGCCTGACGGAAGGGCATATTGCCACATTGTTGACGCAACTTGTCGTTTGAAATAATGAGAATGGTATCAACATGTTCGCGCAATTTGGCAATACCTTCTTGGGCTTGCGCCATACGCTTACGTCCTTCGTAGGAGAATGGTGTAGATACAATACCTACTGTTAGGATGTCTAAATCTTTACATACTTTGGCCACTACGGGAGCACCACCTGTGCCTGTACCACCACCCATCCCCGCAGTTATAAATGCCATGCGGGTATTTACTTTTAATATTTTGGTGATATCGTCGAGGCTTTCTTCGCTTGCTTGTTTGCCAATTTCTGGATTAGCACCGGCACCTAATCCTTGTGTAAGATGAGGGCCTAATTGTATTTTATTAGGGATGGGACTTTGCTCTAAAGATTGCGAATCAGTATTGCAAATCAAAAAATCTACACCCTCTACGCCGAGGTTGTACATATAATTCACGGCGTTGCTTCCGCCTCCTCCTACACCAATCACTTTGATGATAGAAGATTGATTTTTGGGAATTTCGAAATGTATCATAACTGTTTAATTTAAAGGGGGTTAGTTGTTGTGTTGTTTTACTAAGTTGTGTATTTAAGTTGTGTGTGTTTTATGCTTTAGTCGAATTTTCGGTCTTCTTCATCTTCGAACATGCTCATCAGTTTGTTTTTTAAGCCATCGAATATTTTGCCGATTTGCTTACTTCTTTTTTTGCCTATTTCTTCTTGTGTATGAGGATAATTTTGATCTTCAACGGATTCAACGATTGTTGTTTGCTCTTGAACATTATCGTCAAGGCTAATATGCACCAAATTGTTTTGTGAAGCTTTAGAATTACCGTTTTCAAAATCGTCGTAGCCTCTTAAAATAAGCCCAATACAAGTAGAATACATGGGGTCGTTGATGTCTTCGCTATGTCCACCTGCAAGATGTTCGTTGGGCAGACCAATACGAGCACTCAATCCAGTTACATATTCAGTCAATTGGGTAATATGCTTGAGGCTGGCACCACCACCTGTAAGTATGATACCGCCATATAATCTTTTTTCAAGACCAATTTGTTTGAGGTGGTACAGTACATAGTCTAAAATTTCCTGTGTACGCGCTTGTATAATATGTGCCAAGTTTTTTACCGAAATTTCTTTAGGGGGTAAGCCTTTTAATCCTGGTATTGTAATATATGAGTTTGAATTTGCATGGTCGGCATGAGCTGTACCAAATTGAACTTTGAGTTGCTCGGCTTGTGCTCGTAATACGCCTAGTCCGTAATGAATATCGTTGGTGATATTGACACCTGCGTATGGAATTACTGCGGTGTGTTTCAAGATGCCATCAAAAAATACAGCCATATCAGTAGTGCCACCACCAATATCTACAATAGCTACTCCTGCTTCTAAATCTTCAAGACTCATTACCGCAGCAGCAGACGCTAATGGTTGTAGTACTAAATCTTTTGTTTTAAGCTCTGAGCGCTCTACGCAACGTTTGATATTACGAATAGCATTTCTATCTCCAGTAACAATATGAAAATTGGCTCCAATCTTTACGCCATTCATCCCGATAGGGCTTAAAGTGGTTTGCATATCATCCACAAAAAATTCTTGAGGAACGATATCAATAATTTCATCACCAGCAGGAATAAATGTGTTTTTCTGATCGTTGATGAGCGCATCAATTTCTTGACGTGTTATCTCTGAATCATTACCCTGGCGCATTCTATCGCCTCGGGTTTGCAAGCTTTTAATGTGTTGCCCTGCAATACCAACATATACCTCTTTAATATCAAGGTCGGTATTGTTGCTCAGGCATTTTTCTATAGCGACTTGTATGGAACGAATACATTGATCAATATTCATAACCACTCCGTGTCTTACTCCTTGAGATTCCGTTCGCCCGACACTGAGAATTTCTAATTTTCCATACTCGTTTTTTCTCCCAGCAATGGCGACCACTTTGGTGGTGCCAATATCTAATCCTACAATAATGGGTTGTTCTTGTCTGCTGCTCATTGTTACTATATTTTTTTAAAGAGGGTTACTATTATTTTTTTTCGCTTGAATTTTAGTTGCTGTGCTATCTTTAGGTGTTTTTTGTATAGCTGCGTTGTCTCTATTCGATAGTGGAAATGCAGCAGTTGCTGTTTCTTTTTCGGGTATATCTCCAACTATTGTTTTTACCCAGTTCATATTTGTTAAGCCCCTGTCTATAGGAATATCCCATGGCAATGAAGGAGATGCTACGATTTGATTTTCAAAACGCACATCAAGTATTTCGTATTTATCCCAACCTATTTTAGTTTCAATTTTTTGATAAAAAGCTAAGAGATTTTCTAGTTTTATATCTAAATTATCTGCATTGCCAAGCAATATTTTTTGATTGCCCAAAACTGGAATGAGTTGGATATCATCCATACTGTTGAATATGATTTGTGATGTTTGGGCATGCCAAAATTTATGGGCTTTAATACATTTAGCAATCGAAATCATTTTCGATTTTAAGACTGTTCCAATGCTGTCATTTTTTATTTCGGGTACGTTAATAAATAAGAGTTCGTAATGGTTGTAATTATCTACTAAAGGCAAAATGTTTTTAGAAGAATCAATATAGTAACTGTTGCCTACCCTGTCAAATACCCTTAGTTGAGGCATTCTTTGGGTAACAACAATATTGAGTAGCATACGATTATCTACAAAAACCTGAGCATCCTTAATCCAAGGATTTGTCTGCAATATGCTTTCCATTTTTTTTAAGTCAATTTTTTTAAGCGATATTTTCCTCGGTTCGATATGGCGGTTGTAAAACAGGGCTTTTTTGATTTCTTCTTTCGTTACAAATTGACAGGATTCTTCGTTATAGATATTGATGCTAATACCGTTGATTTTTTTTTCTTCTTGAACTTTTGAGGCACTCAACATAATAAATACACAAACGCCTAATAACACTATGGTTACCAATGTTTGGATGATTTTTCTAGTTGATATTTTACCTCCTTCGCTCATTATTTTTGTGCTAAAATCTTTTTTATGGGTATCACCAATTTGTCAATATCACCTGCACCTGCTGTAATAAATAATTCTATAGGGGCTACTTTTACATAGTCAATCAATGAGTCTTTAGATAAAATTGTTACCGGACAATCTTTGATTTTTTCTGCAATTATTTTTGAATTTACTCCTTCAATCGGCAACTCTCTTGCGGGATATATATCTAATAAGATAACTTCGTCTGCCATACTTAGACTATCGGCAAAACCGTCAGCGAAATCTCTAGTTCTACTATATAAATGTGGTTGAAACGCTACGACACATCTTTTGTTCGCAAATAATCGTTTGGCGCTTTTTATTAATGCGGCTAACTCTTCGGGGTGATGCGCATAATCATCTATATATACTATCTGCTCGTTCTTGACTACATATTCAAATCTTCTTTTTACGCCTTTAAATTTTCCCAAAGATTCTTTTACAGCAGTTGGGGCTATCTCTAATAACTGTGTTATGGTGATGGCTGCAATTGCGTTTTCGATATTGTGCATACCGCCAAGAGGCAAATGGACATCCTGAATCAACCAGCCTTTGCCTATTACATCGAAAGTATATGCTCCATTTTTTTGAACGATATTGGCAGCATAAACATCTGCTGCATCATTTTGTAAGCTATAGCTTATAATGTTCGAAGCTTTTAGGTCTCCGCTACGATGCAAACCATATTTGGCGATGAGCGTACCTCCCCATTTAATATTGGCAGTATATTGAATGAAGGCTTTTTCTACTTCCTCTGCTGTTCCATAAATGTCTAAATGGTCGGCATCCATTGCTGTTAATACGGCAATGTCTGGGAATAGCTTCAGAAAGCTTCTGTCATATTCATCGGCTTCTATTACCGCTACTTTGTTTTCGCTGCTCCAATAATTGCTTTGATAATTAACGCTAATACCTCCTAAAAAAGCATTGCAACCCTTACCCGCTTCTCGGAGTAAGTAAGCGGTCATGGTTGATATGGTTGTTTTGCCATGGGTGCCCGCTACGGTAACAGAAAAGAAGGATTCAGTAATCCATTGCAATACATCGCTTCTTTTGAAAACAGGGTAGTTATTTTCTTGATACCATTTTAATATTTGATTGGTGCTAGGAATTGCCGGAGTATAAACAATCAATTCGGCTTCCTTGTCAATCAATTCAATATTGTCTGTACCAATAATTTCAATCCCTTCAGCAACAAGCGTTTTTGTCAAGTCGGTTTCAGTAAGGTCATAACCTTTTACTACTACAGTGCGCTGATTGAAAAAGCGCGCTAATGCACTCATACCGATACCTCCGATACCTACAAAATAAATTCGCTTGAGCTGTTCTATATTCATCCCTTTAGTTTTCTATTTGCTTGGCTAAGTCCATTACATACTGTGCTATTCGTTCGTCTGCATCTTTGATAGCCATGCTTCTTAAATTATTGCTCATCTCGTTTTGCATTGCCCTATCTCCGATTAATTTTGACAGTGTTGACCATAGGTCAGTAATTACTTTGTCATCGCTTATCAATAAGGCTGCTTTTTTATTGACTAATGCCATCGCATTACTTGTTTGATGGTCTTCTGTTGCATAAGGATAGGGTACAAAAATCACTGGTTTAGCTACGATACACAATTCGGCAATAGCCAGTGCCCCTGCTCTGGAGATTACTATGTCTGCTGCTGCATAAGCTTTATCCATTTCTTTGATAAACTGATATACTTTTACTCGGTTGCCGAATGATTGAGCGCTTTTTTGTGCTTCCTCGAAATAGGGCTTCCCTGTTTGCCAAACGAGTTGGGTATCGTCTGAAATAATTTCTCTTAAAAATTGATAGACCGCTTCATTAATTGATTTGGCGCCCAAGCTGCCTCCTACCACCAATATTGTTTTGTGCTTGTTACTTAAGCCGAAAAACTCTAGCGCATCGGATTGTGTACACTTACTTTGTGCAATAATGTTTCGCACTGGGTTTCCGGTGACTGTTATTTTATCGGCAGGGAAAAACGATTGCATATTTTCATAAGCTACACAAATTGCTTTTGCTTTCTTGCCTAAAATTTTATTACTTTTCCCTGCGTAAGAATTTTGCTCTTGAATGAGTGTTGGTATGCCCATTCTTTGAGCTGCATTGAGCATTGGAAAACTGGCGTAACCGCCCACACCAACAACTACATTTGGTTGATATTCTTTTAGAATAGCTCTTGCTTTAAGCGCACTCCTAATCAACTTAATGGGCAACCAAATGTTTTTAAGCATATTGCTTCGGTTCATTCCTGCAATATCAAGACCTACAATTTTAAAGCCTTCTTGTGGCACTTTCTCCATCTCCATCTTCCCCTTTGCACCAACAAATAGCAATTCGGTATTGGGCTGCATTCTTTTTAATGCATGACCAATTGCTACCGCTGGGAATATATGTCCGCCAGTACCACCACCTGCTATGATTACTTTAAGTTGTTGCATCTTATGCTGTTGTTATTCTATTGTTCGGTTTTTTGTTTGCTCCTTTTTGAATAAATAATTTTGATTCTTGTTTTTTTGTGTTCTCTTGCGTTCCTTCCATCTCATCTACATACCTACTGATGCTCAGAATGATGCCGAATGATAGACTGGTAAATAAGATGGATGAACCGCCCATACTGATCATGGGTAGTGTAAGTCCGGTAACAGGCACTAAATGCACTGCTACTGCCATATTGAGCATGGCTTGGAATACGAGTGTAATACTCAAGCCCACTGCCAAAAATGCACCAAATGCATAAGGGCATCTTCTGAACAGAAGGATGCAGCGCCATAAAAAAAGCAGGTACAAAAACACAATTGTCGCTCCGCCTATCAAGCCGTATTCCTCAATGATGATAGCATAAATAAAATCGGAATAGGGGTGTGGCAAAAAATTTCTTTGTTGGCTATTGCCTGGACCTCTCCCCGTTATGCCACCATTTGCAATGGCAATTTTACCTTGCTGCACTTGGTATTCGGTCTCTTTCTTTTTGCCGCTGGGCGTTTCTTTGCCCATAAAATCATCAATACGGGCAACCCAAGTTGTGCCTCTACCAAAGTGGAAGTATTTCGATAAACCAATGAGAATAAAAATTCCGATAATACCAGCAAAAGCGAGTAGCATAATATGCTTCACGTTTACGCAACCAATAAAGAACAAAATGCAGCAGGTAGCCCCTAATAAAAGTGCAGTAGATAGATTTTCAGGAGCAATTAATCCGCAAATGACCAACACTGGAATTAATACAGGAATAAAGCCTTTTCGAAAATCTTTGATGACACTTTGCTTAATACTCAGAAGCCGAGCCAAATACATGAATAGTGCCAGCTTTGCGAAGTCTGAAGTTTGGAAAGTGATGTGGATGATAGGAATCGTAATCCAGCGAGAGCCATCATTAATGTCAGCACCAAAGAGCATAGTATAAAGCAATAATGGAATACTGACGAGATACATCAATACAGATATTCTCGAAAATTTTGCATAGTTAACTCTATGTGTCAAAAAGATAATGCCTGCACCTAATACCAATACGGCTAATTGCTTTACCATAAAGAAACTAGCATTTTTATCCATTTTATATGCCAATGTACCGGTAGCACTATATACAACTAATAAGCCAAAAAGGGAGAGTAGTAATACGATAGACCATATTACTTTATCACCTTTGATATGTTTTAATAATTGTTGCATACTTTTCGATATCGGTATTGTTCTAATTAGAGATTTCTTACAGCTTCTTTAAATTGATTTCCTCTGTCTTCATAATTTTTAAATAAATCGAAACTGGCACATGCTGGCGCTAGTAATACAACGTCGTTTTTCTCAGCAAGGGAGTAAGCAGCCAACACAGCATCTTTTGCATTTTGTGTATCAACAATATTGGATACTATTGAATCAAAAAAGTCGTGAATATTTTTATTGTCTATTCCTAAGCATACGATTGCTCTTACTTTATCCTGCACTAATTCTTTGATTTCGTTGTAGCCATTCCCTTTGTCTTGCCCTCCAAGAATCAATACCACAGGTTTTTTCATGCTTTCTAATGCAAACCAAACTGAATTGACATTAGTCGCCTTGCTATCGTTAATAAAATCTACACCTCTTACACTGGCAACAAATTCTAGCCGGTGTGCCATTCCTTCGAAGGAACTAAAACTCTCTCTGATTTTTGCGCTTCTGATGCCTGCTGTTCTTGCCGAAATGCCCGCTGCCATGCTGTTATATTGATTGTGTTTCCCTTGTACTGATAAGTCGTGAATGGACATTGATGTTTGTTCCCCATCATAATTGATGTGTAACTGCTCATTTGCTATAAAAGCACCGTCTTGATTTGGGTTTTTTTGTTGTTCGCTCATCGTAAAATATATTGTTCGTGCGTTAATGGGGTTTATTGCTATGCACTTATTTATCTCTGTATCGTCTTTGTTGGTGATGAAAATATCTGCGGAGTCTTGGTTTTGTGTAATCTTAAATTTTGCTCTGATATAATTTTCATACTTGTAATCGTATCTGTCTAAATGGTCGGGACTGATGTTGAGTAATAATGCAATTTCTGGCTTGAAATGAATAATGTCGTCTAACTGAAAACTACTGACTTCGATTACGTACCAATCTGTTGCTTGTTCTGCTATTTGTTTGGCAAAACTGTTTCCTATATTGCCTACTAAACTTGCATTATACCCTGCGGTAATCAAAGTGTGGTAAATCATTTTCGTAGTGGTACTCTTACCGTTACTGCCTGTTATTGCTATAATTTTACTTTCACCTTTATATCTGTACCCAAATTCTATTTCACTAATCAACTCAATCTTTGCAGCTCGTATTTTTTGAATTATTGCTGCTTTTTCGGGTATCCCTGGACTCTTGATGATACAATCCGCACTTAATATGAGTTCCTCACTGTGTTTTCCTTCTTCAAATTCGATGCCTGCTTTTTGTAATTCAATTTTATAAGCATCTTTTATTTTCCCCCCGTCGCTTACAAATACATCCCAAGATTCTTTTTTACCCAATAATGCTGCACCTACGCCACTTTCTGCCGCACCAAGTATCACTAATTTTGGAAATGACTTACTCATATTTTTTATTGTAGCTTTAGAGTTACGATACTGAATACTGCCAGTATAATGCCAATAATCCAAAATCTGGTAACAATTTTACTTTCGTGATAGCCTAGTTTTTGGTAATGATGGTGTAGTGGTGACATCAAGAAAATTCGTCTGCCTTCACCATACTTCTTTTTCGTGTATTTGAAATAGGTAACTTGAATCATCACCGATAAATTTTCGACTAAGAAGATGCCGCATATAATCGGTATGAGCAGCTCCTTACGCACTATAATGGCTAACGAAGCAATAATGCCTCCTAATGCTAGGCTACCTGTATCGCCCATGAATACTTGTGCTGGAAATGCATTGTACCAAAGAAAGCCGACACAGGCACCTACAAATGCTCCTATAAAAATGGATAATTCGCTGAGGTGAGGAATATGCATGATGCCCAAATAGTTGGCAAAAATGTAGTTGCCCGAAACATAAGCAAATACACCTAAACAAATACCGACAATAGCAGATACACCTGTAGCTAAACCATCTATCCCATCTGTAATATTAGCTCCATTGCTCACTGCTACAATAATGAAAATAACAAAAAGAACATACACTATAGGAGTTGCTGTTTTTATTGCTTTTTCGCCAAAAATAGATGCAATCTTGGCATAGCTCAATTCGTGTGTTTTTACAAATGGAATGGTTGTAATCGCACTTTTGACATATACATAAGTGCATATTTTACCATTTTCATCTTTTCTGTCAAAAGGTTTTGAGGCTATTTTTTCAGAGCTATTGTACAATGTTGGTTTACCCTCTATTACTTCTCGGCTAATGGTTACATGTTGGTTGTAATATAGCGTTAATCCAACGATTACACCCAAACCAATTTGTCCTAAAATTTTAAACCTACCCGAAAGCCCTTCTTTATTTTTTTTGAACACTTTGATATAATCATCAATAAAACCTACGAGTCCGAGCCATACCGTTGATAATAGCATTAAGACGATATATACATTTTCTATGCGTGCAAATAGTAAGGTCGGAATCAATATTGCCATAATGATAATGATACCGCCCATAGTTGGCGTTCCTTTCTTCTGTTTTTCTCCTTCAAGACCTAAGTCGCGAACGGTTTCGCCAATTTGCTTTTTGTGTAAGAAGCTGATGAATCGTTTGCCCATTAACATGGTTATGATTAAGGACAAAATGATTGCCATGGCGGTACGAAAAGTGATATAATAAAATACACCAGCTCCGAACATTCCGAAATTTTCGCGTAAGTAGGTAAATAAATAGTAGAGCATCTTTAGTGTTATTTATTTAAAATGGTAAATGCTTCAATTAATACTTCTCTGTCGTCGAAATGATGTTTTACACCATTTATTTCTTGGTAGGTTTCGTGTCCTTTGCCTGCTACTAATACAATATCTCCGGGCTTTGCCAATGCACAAGCTGTTTTGATTGCTTCTTTTCTATCACTGATACGCAGTGTTTTTCTTTTTTGTGTAAAAGTTAATTCAGATTCCATTTCATTGAGGATAGCTTCAGGGTCTTCACTGCGAGGGTTGTCTGAAGTCAATATCGCTTTGTCGCTCTTGTTCGTAGCTACTGTAGCCATCAACGGACGTTTTGTTTTGTCCCTATCGCCTCCGCAACCGATGATAGTTATAATTTGCTCATCATTATTACGCAATTGTTGAATGGTAGATAATACATTCAGCAAAGCATCGGGGGTGTGTGCATAATCAACGATGCCCAGTATTTTGTCTTTAGGAGAACAAATACTTTCGAATCTGCCTGGGGCTCCATGCAAGGTGCTTAATGCCGCCAAAACCTCAATCGGATCTTGTTTCAAATATTTAGCAACACCATATACAGCCAGCAAGTTGTAGGCATTGAAAATGCCAATCATTCTCAGGTGCGCCTCATGCCCATCAATCTTCATCACTAATCCGCTCAGATTGTTTTCTAACACCTTCCCTTTGATGCTCGATGGCGCTCTCAGGCTATAAGTGTATGGGGCGGCTTTTGTATTTTGAAGCATTACAGCACCACGCTTATCGTCTATATTCGTTAAAGCAAAAGCTGAAGCAGGCAGAAAATCGAAGAGTTGTTTTTTAACACGGATGTACTCATCAAATGTCTTGTGATAATCTAAATGATCGTGTGTGATGTTTGTAAATACTGCAGCGTCAAATTTAATTCCTTGAATGCGATTTTGATGTATAGCATGTGAACTTACCTCCATAAAGACATGAGAACACCCAGCATTCCTCATTCTTGCAAATAATGATTGAATAGATATGGCATCCGGAGTAGTATGTGTAGCTATTTCTACTTCGCTACCTATATAGTTTTGGACGGTAGAGATAAGTCCGCATTTGAATCCAAGCTTTGTAAATAATTGGTACAACAGTGTTGTTATAGTGGTTTTTCCATTGGTGCCAGTTACCCCTACGACTACCATGTCTTGCGATGGAAAATCGTAAAAAGCACTTGCTAATGTTCCTGCTGCTATAGAGCCATCTTGTACCTTGATGTAGCAAATATTTTCTTTTATTTCTGTTGGCAAGGTTTCGCAGACGATAATATGTGCTCCTTGTTCAATTGCCGTAACAATATATTGGTGTCCATCAACCAATGTTCCTTTTATGGCCACAAAAGCACTTCCCTGCGCAGCTTTGCGCGAGTCAATACAGATACTCGTAAGCTCAATATCGGTGTTACCCAATATCTCTTTAACGGGTATATTATAAAGTATGTCTTTAAGTAGCGGCATTCTTTTTAGCTCAGTTGTACGATAATAATTTGTCCTTTTCTTGTTAGTGTGCCGGGTAGGATAGATTGTGATTGTATCAAACCACTACCATATATGCGCACGCGCAATCCTTGTTTTTCTAAAATGTACACAGCGTCTTTGAGCGACATACCCACGACATCAGGTACAATATTCTCTGAAATGCTTTTACTCTGTACTACAATGTTATTGGAGGAATCGAGTTTAATTTGAGCAATAGCCCCAATATCTTTTTTAATACTCAAGGGGCGTTTGAAAGCGTCTAAAAGTGTTTGTTGGTTGTATATAGTAGTTGCTTTGGCTACTAAACTTGGTTTACTGTTTTTTGAAATACTATCAATCATTCCTCCTTTCCAAGAACCCTCTCCGTTAGCAAAAATTTTATCGGCAACCATTCTAAACACAGGAGCTGCAATCGTTCCTCCGTAATATGAATTAGAATGAGGTTTGGTTCGAATCACCACTACCATAGTGTATTTCGGATTATCTGCCGGAAAATAACCGACGAATGAACCTTGATAAACGCCTGCACTGTAGGGGATTCCTTTGTCCCACACTTGAGCAGTTCCCGTTTTTCCTGCAATGGTGTAATAAGGAGATTGAATATGCTTTCCAGTGCCACTCAATACTACTTCTTCGGTGCATTTTTTCAATTGGTCAATCACTAGTTTATCTGCAATTTTTTCTTCCAATACCGTGGGTTCAAAATGTATTACTTCTTTGCCATACTCTAGTGCAGAGCTTACCAAATAAGGTTTCATCATTTTTCCGCCATTGGCTATGGCATTATACATCATACAAGTGTGCAATGGGGTAATCATAACGCCATACCCTGTTGCCAACCAAGGTAGCGTGCTTGAATTCCATAGATCTTTTTCATGCGGCTCGGTCAGTATTGCCTTGCTTTCTCCGTTTAGGTCAATACCTGTTTTAGCATTTAAGTGAAGTTCTTTAATGTGTTTTGTGAATTTTTCAGGGTTGCTATAGTAAAACTGATAGGCGAGTGATGCCATCCCTACATTCGAAGATTGTGCATAAGCTTTTTTGATAGACATCACGCCCAAACCACTATGAGAATCGTGCATGACTCTACTTCCGAATTGACGTTGCCCTCCACAGCAATTCACATCGTCTTCTACGTTAATTAAACCATCTTTAAGTAAGGATAATAGGGTTACGATTTTGAAAGTAGAACCCGGTTCTGCCAGTTTTAATGCGTAGTTTTGATCTTCGTAATAGCTTCCATCTTCTTGCGCACCAAGATTTGCCATAGCACGAATCTTACCAGTAGAAACCTCCATGACAACGCAAGTTCCATTCCAACAATTGTATTGTTTGAGTGCGTCCATCAAGGCGTGTTCCGCAACATTCTGTATGCTGATGTCTAAAGTGGTTACAATGTCTTTGCCATTTTGAGGCTCTGTTCTAGTGCCGTCCATCGTAGCCCATTTACTTGCTGCAATGCGTTGTTTGAGGCACCATCCATTTGAACCACTCAAAAGGCTGTCGTACATTGCTTCGAGTCCTTTTACATTTTTTACCAATTTTTTGTCGCGCCAAATAGCGGGTTGATATCTTCCTACAGTTTGTAGTGCGAGAATGTCATAGGGATTATCTCTTGTGTTTCTTGTATCAACAATTAGGCCCCCTTTTCTTTGTCCTTTTTTAAGTATGGGGAAATTGCGTAGCGCAAAGTATTTATCGTAAGAAATTTTAGTGCCTAACTCAAAATATTTTGAAGAATCTTTGAAGGCTTGTACCAATTTTTCCTTGTATTGGGCTGTACTAGCATCTCTAAACAAGTCGGATAGTTTTTTGGAAAGACTATCTATATGCGTATAGAAAGTGTCTTTTTGTACTACTGTAAAATCAATGTGTACATCGAATTGAGGAATGGTGGAACAGAGCATGGTGCCATCTTCTGTATAAATATTTCCTCTTTCTGCAAAGAGTGTGTCTGTGCGCACGCTCATTTCTTGCGCTTGCGCACGCAATTTAGGCCCATCCTTGATTTGTATCATTGCCGCTTTGAAGACAATAGCAAAGCCAAGCAAGCAGATACAGCTGAATGCGATATAAACTCTAAATCGTATGTCTCTTTTTACGTTCAACTATTTTTTATTTGTCTTTGGGGTGCTATCAACTACTATTTTGTAGGGAGGTATCATTAAAGGTTTCATGCCTATTATGGCTCCTCTACGAATGATTTCTGCTTCCATACCTGCATTCGTCAATTTTGATTTGGCATCCATATTGCGCCAATTCAACTCTTTCAATACTTTTTGTTGTTTGTCTAATTCTCTTTGTGTTTCAACAGCAGCATTTTTGTTAGCGATGTAAAAGACACCTAGCAGTACGATAAAGGTCAAAAATGGAACATTGTTTACAATACCCCTATAAGAAATTTTATCCAATACCTTTCGCCAATCCATCTTTGCCGAAACGACAGTCTCGGTATTAGGTGTAATTATTGCCTCCGTATTCTTTATTTGTTCGTTGCCGCTCATTTATATTTTTTCGGCTATTCGCAATCTGGCACTACGAGACCTAGGGTTTTTCTTTTGCTCTTCTTCTGTTGGTTCTATGGGTTTTTTAGTTATTTCTTTCAATGGCGATTGTTTTTTTGGTGCAAGCCCTAGTAAATCTTCCTCTATTTGCCAAGCTCCATTTTTAATAAATTGTTTTACCAGTCTGTCTTCAAGAGAGTGGAAAGAGATGATGCTCAATCGTCCTCCGGGCTTTAGGCACAATGCCGCTTGTTCCAACAAATCTTTCAAAACCCCCAGTTCATCATTTACTTCTATTCGTAAGGCTTGAAACATTTGCGCCAAATAGCGTTGAGGGTTTCCTTTGATTACCGGATTGATAAAAGCTTTCAAATCTTGAGTGCTTGTGATGGCAGCTTTAGGTCTTTGCATTGCAATATGCTTTGCCAACTGTTTTGCATTGCGTACCTCGCCATATTGTTCAAACATCAAGTGCAATTTTGCCTCGCTATATGTTTGTAACACAATAGCTGCTGTTAGCTCTGAGCGATTATCCATACGCATATCAAGCGGTCCGTCAAATCGAGTAGAGAAGCCTCTTTCGCCTGTATCAAACTGGTAAGAACTTACACCCAAGTCGGCTAAAACACCGTCCACTAAAGGAGCTCCATGCAATCGAAGAAAACGCTTCAGATACCTGAAATTTTCTGTAACAGGTATTAATCTTTGGTCTTCTAGTTTGTTGCGCCACGCATCAGCATCTTGATCAAAAGCAATGAGTTTGCCCCGCTTACCCAATTGCTCGAGGATTAATTTGCTATGTCCTCCTCCTCCAAATGTGCAATCCACATATATTCCATCTTCCTTTATCGCCAATCCATCTACTGTTTCGTGAAGCAATACAGTAGTATGGTAATACCCTTGCTCTGCCATTATCCTATGTTTTCGAATGGGCTTATAAAGTCTCCGCCCAATACTTCATTTGCCAAGTCGCTAAAGTCGGACATCTTGCTTTGGATATGCGCTTTGTGTGTGGCTTTATCCCATATTTCCATTTTATTGCCCTGAGCGGTAAGCACCATGTCCTTGCTGATACCAGCATGCTCCAACAAGGTTTTTGTCAGGAGTAAGCGACCCGCAGCATCGCTCTCCACAATATTTGCTCCATTGAGAAACAAACGCTTGAAGTCGCGCACTTTGGGATTAAAATCGTTGAGTTTGTTTATCTTTTCGGAAAGAATATTCCATTCGGCTATAGGGTAAAGATTGAGGCATTGCTCAAAACCTCTCGAAACAACAAACTGTACATCAGCACCCTCAGGAAGTTGCTTCCTAAAGCTTGCCGGCAAAAGAAATCTTCCTTTTGCGTCAATGGTAAGTTCGTATTCGCCTATGAAATTGGCCATTTGTTTATTTAATGCTCGAAATGATGCACAAAGAAACGCTTTTTACCACTTTTTACCACTTTTCTACACTATCTAATTATCCACAATCATTAAAAAGGCTACAATGCAGTTCTGTATTGTATTTGGGGTGATTTTTATATTAAGTCACAAATAAAATTGTGGATAATGTGAAAATGTTGTGGATAATTTATTTGCAAGTGCGCTATGATGGTGCAAAATAGTTTAAAAACTGTCAGTAGAGTAATAACAACTCAAAATTCGGTGGCAAATTTTTTAAATCGTGGGTATTTTCTGAAGGTTCGAAAAGATTTTTTATGCAAAAGGTTCATGGTGCGGTTCTGATATTCAATTTAAGGCGGTAAAGAAGTGGATACTCTTAACTATTTTTACCGCAACAAAAATCATTTCTGTTGAAAATTGTACTGGCGCAGCAAAATTATCATATTGGCAATTTCGAGGCTAATACTCAGAAAATTATTCAGGCGATTCGTAAGGCTAAGTCTGATGGGGTAGAGCTGATTATTTTCTCTGAATTATGTGTGTGTGGATATCCCCCCAGAGATTTTTTAGAATTCAATGATTTTATAGAACAATCTATGGCTTCGGTCGCAAAGGTTGCTCAAGAAGCAGATACTATAGGGGTTTTGATTGGTGCCCCTTCCCGAAATCCAAAGGCTGAAGGAAAAGATTTGTTTAATTCGGCTTACTTTTTATACCAAAAAGAGATTAAGCATGTGGTGCACAAAAGTTTATTGCCTACTTACGATATTTTTGATGAGTACCGATATTTTGAGCCCGCTTCTACTTGGGAAGTGATTCACTTTAAGGGCAAAAAACTGGCAGTAACCATTTGCGAAGACATTTGGGATATTTGTGACAATCCGCTCTATAAGATTAATCCGATGGACGAGTTGATGAAACAATCGCCAGACATTATGATTAATTTGAGTGCTTCGCCATTTGATTATATCCATGCCGAGGCACGCAAAAATATGATTGCGCTCAATGTGGCTAAGTATGGTTTGCCTATGCTGTATTGCAATACAGTGGGTGCTCAAACAGAAATTGTATTTGATGGTGGTTCTATTGTGATGGATGCAGTACAAAATATAATTACAGAATTACCCTATTTCGAAGAGGCAGAACAGTCTTTGGATTGGTTAGATGATGGTCAAATTGTTGTTGGTGGGCAGCAGCCCAAAATGTACCAATCATCAGCAATATTGGGTCAATCATTTAATGCAAATTTTGCAACGGATAATATATATGCAGCAATCATATTAGGGATTCGTGATTATTTTTATAAAATGAATTTCAGCAAAGCAATAGTAGCCTCATCTGGCGGTATTGACAGTGCTGTTGTACTCGCACTTGCCTGTGCAGCTTTAGGGGCAGAAAATGTGCGTGCTTTATTAATGCCTTCACAGTTTTCTACTAATCATTCAGTGAGCGATGCAGAAAAACTTTCGCAAAATTTGAATAATCCTTACGACATTATCTCAATTAAAAATGTTTTTGAAGCCTATGGACAATCACTCGATTCTGTATTCTCGGGATTAGCCTTTTCGGTAGCCGAAGAAAATTTGCAATCAAGGATAAGAGGAGCTATGGTGATGGCATTGAGCAATAAATTTGGTTCTATCCTATTGAACACCTCGAACAAGAGCGAACTCTCAACAGGATATGGTACGCTATATGGAGATATGGCAGGAGGTTTAGGTGTTTTGGGTGATTTGTACAAAATGCAAGTCTATGCTTTAGCTCGCTACATCAACTGCAAGCAGGAAATTATTCCTCAAAATATTATTGACAAAGCGCCAAGTGCCGAACTACGTCCTGGACAAAAAGATAGTGATAGCTTACCCGATTATATAGTGCTTGATGCGGTATTGTATCAATATATTGAACAACGAAAAAGTCCGAAAGAGCTGATTGCAATGGGGTTTGATGCAGCATTAGTGTCCAGAATTTTGAAATTGGTGAATACTAATGAGTACAAACGCAACCAGTTTTGCCCAATCATCCGCGTATCACCCAAAGCTTTTGGGGTAGGAAGAAGAATGCCCATCGTGGGGAAGTATTTGTCTTAACCAAAGTGATATAATAGACAATTGATTGCATCCTTTTGTGGTTAATGATTGAAATGTGTAGGTTATTTTAGGATGCATTCTGATTTTCTCAAGACTAATTGTATTATCTTTGTTTATATAAATTTATCCCTATGTTTGCTTTGCATAAGGCTTTACGTTTAATAATATGGAGCATTTTATTGCTCTGTTGTTCTTACAGCGTTTCTACAGCATCTCACTTATTTGGTGGCGAATTGTTTTATACTTACGTCAGTGGTAGTCAATACACCGTTACCATGATATTGTACGGCGATTGTGGTGGTACACCTAGTGTGTTTGCTCAGTTGGCTACCGCAACTCCTGCGGTGGAGGTGTACAATGGTTCTACACTTTACCGTACAATGTACTTAAAAGTACAGGCAGGATCGGGAACAGAAGTTACCCCTATTTGTGCAGGAAGCCTAGGTAGCTCTACTTGTAATGGAGGTACTGTGCCAGGTATTAAGCGTTACGTTTATTCTGATACCATCACTATTGGTACTTCCAGCTCTTGGAAATTTCGTTCAACCGGATATTTGACCAGTTCATCCATTGCCGGTAGGAGTGGTTCTATTACTAATATTACTTCTCCTGGCTCTTCCATCATGTCTTTGGAGGCAACATTAAACAATACCTCTGCTCCAAATTCTAATCCTTCTTACACTACAATCCCTACACCCTTTTTCTGCATCAATGTTTTGCAACAATACAACCATGGTGCTATAGATCCGAATACAGGAGATGTATTAGTTTATTCCTTGGTAGATGGATTGGATGCAACCAGTACACCTAGTAGTTTGGTTACCTACAAAACAGGATATAGTGCTACATCTCCCTTAGCTGTCGCCGCAGGAACATTTGCTTTTAGTACCAGTACAGGGCAATTAACATTTAAACCCAATTTGGGTCAGGTATCCTTGGTAGTTTGTAAGGTAAGTGAGTATCGTTCGGGTGTATTGGTGGGCACCAGTATGCGAGAAATGAATTTTATAGTATTGGCAACCTGCAGCAATCGCTCGCCTTATGGTTCTATATCCAATGCAGTAGGGGGAACGGTTACAGGAGGTATAAATGTTGATATGTGTAAAAATGACACCTTGCTCACTTTTAATATTAATCCTGTTGATTCTGACGGCAACAATATCACTATGACAGTTTCTGGCTTGCCAACAGGTGCTACATTGACAATCAGCGGTAATGGCACAGATTCCCCTACTAGTGCTTTCTCATGGAATACCAAAACGGTAGCCCCGGGTACTTATTATTTCTTTATAACCTATCAAGATAATGCTTGCCCCCTAAGTAGTAAACAATCTGTTGCCTATACACTCAATATTCTGCCCAAACCTACTATTACATTCACTAAAGTATCGTCTGTAAGCTGTGTCAAAAAAGAAGTTGTGGACATTACCGCTTTAGGTGTTGGTCTGTGGACTGTGGGCGTTTATTCAGGTACTACCTTGTTGCGAACTTTGACTTGGGCTACGGGTTCGGTCAGGGATAGTTTTGGCGTAGGTACTTATACTTTTAAATCTACCAGTGGTAATGGCTGCACAGATTCAGGAACATACACAGTAATAGCTCCACCTTTGGTTACCGTAACATCTTTGTCCCTCACAAATCCCTTATGCAGTACCAGTGTAGATGGTACTGCCACCATTGCAGGTGGTGGTGGACGCTCTCCATATACTTATAATCTTGATGCTGCGGGCTTTGTGGCATCAGGAGTATTTACTAGTCTTAGTGCAGGTAGTCATACCATCAGGATTATGGATGCCAATTCTTGCACCAAAGACACAACATTTACATTAGTAACACCAAGTCCTATTGTTTTATCCTCATTGACAACGATAAAGCCTAAATGTATTGGGAGTGCAGACGGTACAGCTACTATTACAGCAAGTGGCGGAACATCGCCCTATACATACAGTGTTGACGGAGGAGCGTATAGTGCATCAACATTGATAACAGGTTTGGCTGCCGGCTCACATACGATTCGCATTCGTGATGCCAATCTATGTACCAAGGATACCACTTTTACAATAGTTGATCCCAATCCAATTCAAGTTCAAAGCTTGATGATTACCCTTCCGCTTTGTGTAGGTCGTGCAGATGCAACCGCAACAATAGTGGCTACAGGCACGATTGCGCCATATAATTATAATATTGATGGTGGGGCTTTTGGCAGTACGGGAGTATTTACAGGGCTAATCGCTGGTACTCATACCATTCGTATTAAAGACGCATATTCTTGTACCAAGGATACCACATTTACTATAGATAGCCCCGAACCAATAGTCATTAATTCGGTAGTCAAAAAATCTCTGTGCAACGGTATAATAGACGGTTCAGTTACTATATTGGCAAGTGGTGGAACGAGTCCATTTACCTATCTAATAGGAGCAACAGGTACTTACGGATCTAGCAATGTTTTTGATTCATTAAAAGCGGGTACTTATACTTTTAGAGTGATGGACGCACACAATTGTATTCAAATAGCAGATATTAAAGTGGAAGATTCTGTTGCCATAAAAACAACCTTCACACTCAAAAATGCATCCTGTTTTGCTGGTAGTGATGGGGCGATTACTTTATCACCTTACATCGGATTAGTACCTTTTACCTATGCCATAGGGTCGGGTGCTTATGGTACAAGCAACACATTTACATCTCTTGCATCCGGTACTTATAATTTTAAGATTAAAGATTCTCTTGGCTGCACTTTAGATACATTTGCCACCCTTACCCAACCTCCAATTTTAGCAATCTCCGTCGCTCTAAATAAGCCAACCTGTTATGGGTATAAGGACGGAAGCATCATCACTACAGGGAGTGGGGGAACGCCACCTTACACTTATGCAATTGATACAAAAGCCTATACTACTAGTGCTATATTTAGTTCACTACTCGCCGGTTCCTATATCTTACATGTAAAAGATGCCAACGGATGTATCAAAGATACTTTGCTTACGCTAACACAGCCCACTCCGGTATATATTTTAGCCAAACTGCAATCTCCCTTATGTAAAGGGGATTCAAATGGTATCATCACAATTATGGGAAGAGGAGGAACCCCCCCATTTACTTATGCTCATGATGCAGTAGCACCTCAAATAGACAGTGTTTTGACGGGATTCAAAGCAGGCACATACCTATTACATTTGATAGACAGAAACGGATGTATCAAAGATTCTACAGTTACATTAACTGAGCCTGAAAAGGTTTCCTTTAGAAAAATACTCATTACCAATCCTACCTGTGAAGGGTATGCGGATGGTTCTGTTTTAGTATCAGGTGATGGTGGCGTATTGCCCTATCAGTATGCGATCAACTCTTCGAATTTTAAACCAGATAGCTTATTTACCAAGTTATTTGAAGGTTCTTACACTTTGAGTGTAAGAGATAGCAATAATTGCAGAGCAGATTCTATTGTCAAATTGGTTGGTTATCCCAAAATTGTATTGGATAGTACCAAAGCCATCTCTACCACTTGTTATGGTGCTGCAGATGGTTCTTTCAAACTGTATGCTTCAGGAGGAAATCCCCCATTGCGATACACGCTTAAAGGCACTAACGATACATTTAGTTTTGCCTCCTACAATCAGTTAAAATCAAAGATATACACCGTTACTGTTATTGACGACAAGAATTGTTTTAAAGACTTTACTGTCGCTGTGCCTCAACCCGAAGAATTAAAAATAGCTACAAGCATTACACACAACGACTGTGTTGGTATAGATACAAATGGTAGAATCATAGCATTGGTGAATGGGGGGGCAAGACCCTATAAATACCTGTGGAGTACAAATAGCAATGATTCTTTTATTGCACAATTACCTAATGGTTTTTACTCTGTAAAAGTATCAGACATTAATAATTGTAACGACTCTGTAAGGGTAGAAGTTTTTTACGATAATTGTTGTACACCTTCCATACCCAATGCCTTCACGCCCAATAAAGACGGTAAAAATGATATTTTCAAAATATTGCATAAAGGCGACATCATTCTGAAAGAATTTAGTATTTACAATCGTTACGGTCAGCAAGTCTTTACCACATCAAGCGTTGCAGTGGGCTGGGATGGTAATTTTAATGGCCAAGAAGAAGAACTTGGGGTGTATTATTATTACGTCAGGATGATTTGTGGCAATAATTTAGACCACGAAGTGATGTTTAAAGGCGATGTTACCCTAATTCGATAAAATATTTGAATAATATTTTCGAATAAAAGAGGGCAGTTTATCTTTAAAAAATATACATTTGCAGCCCTTTACAATAATCATATTATGGAGTACAGAGAAATAGTAGCAGTAACTGGCATTGGTGGTTTATTTCAACTACTCACCACAAAAAGCGATGGTGCTATTGTGCGCAACCTTACCGATAAGAGTACAAAATTCATCCCCGCACGTGTACACAATGTGACACCTATTGAGAGTATAGAAATCTATACTATAGATGAAAATGTGCGTTTACACAAAGTTTTGCAAGCGATTAAAGAGAGCGAAGCTACCACTCCTTTGATTGATGCTAAAAAAGCAGATAACAATATCATTAAGTCCTATTTCAAAACTGTTTTCCCCATATTGGATGAAGAACGTGTGTATGTGAGCGATATGAAGAAGATATTGAAATGGTATGAACTGCTTAAAGCAAACGATTTGCTCCGTTTCGACGCATACGAACAAGCAGAACAACAAGCTGCAACAGAAGAAGTAGTACCTGAAGAAACAACCGTTGCCGCAGAAAAGCCAGCTAAAAAAGCAAAAGCCAAAAAGGCGGCGACTGTTGATGCGGGTGCAGAAGGAAAAGAAGTAGCTCCCAAGAAAATAGCTCGTAAAAAGAAAACGGAGGAATAATCTCCCTCTTATCGTATAAAACAGAAAAGGATTTCAAAGATTAATCTTTGAAATCCTGAACAGCTAACCAATAAGCAATACTTGGAAACAATCGTAAATCTTTTAGCTGATAAGCAATTGAGGATTAGAAGCCACACCAAAAGCAATTCAACCCGAGAACCTTTCCGTTTAAGATTTATTGGGTAATGTGGTCAAAAATAGTTGGTTTTTGGTGTTGATTTAGGTTGAAATTTGATTTGTCAGATGAAAGGGTAACGAGCTCTGCTGAGGAGCAACTTGTGAGCAATAATCTGATGCATATACTGAAAATGGGAGGCGACTTTTTAAGTCGCCTCTTACATTTTTTGGTATGCCCTATTGCAAAGAAAACCTATTTACGTGGCTGGTTTTTAAAATAGATATACCATTTGATAAAGTTCTTTTTGCTTGTTTATCCCAAAAAGTTCAATAGGCTTTAATCTTCTAATGACCGTCAATAGGTTTT
>JASGCQ010000102.1 GCA_030054025.1 Phycisphaerales bacterium
AACCATTACTCCAATTGCTATATTCAATTTTATTTTCAATACCGCAGTTGGACGAAGTTATCCACTTATTTATATAAATCCAAATAAGTGCTTAAAAATTAAAGGGTCAAATATTAGGTGTCAAAATGTGCAATTCGCCTTTTAAAATTACTGTTACCCAAGATAAATTTCACAATTAAAGGTGGCTATTGGATCGCTCTTTCCTCCATTTTGCTGCAACTAAACAAACAACATTGATAGGAACAAAAGTAGCCATCATAGAAAAATATAAACAGAAAAGAAAGCGAACAAAACCCAATATTCCAACCAAAAAGTACCCAAAAGAAAAAGCCCCCCTGTTTGCAAATCACTATCAACTTTTGAATTGCTTTACAGGCGTTTTGTGCCTTAAAAAACGCTACTGCTACGCATTAGCAACAATGACCATTATCTATTGATATGCAGTATATTGTAATGAAATTCATTTTTATTGCGTAATCTGTTACCAACCAAAGAGGTCAATTGAAACCACTTTCAATTGACCTCAATAATAACATAGAATTAATGCCTCTACAACCGTTGACCAAAATAGAGCTAACGAATTAAAGTAACATCACCTTTTTCTTCAAAATCTTTTCCAAAGCGGTCTTTCACTCCCAACGTCCAATAATAGACACCCACCTCTTGATCTTGACCTTTAAATGTACCATCCCAAGCATCTGCTATGTTGTCGGTACTAAACATTTCTTGACCATAGCGATTGAAAACCCTGAAATAGCGAATGCTCTGATAGCCCACCAAAATGGGTCTGAATTTATCATTTTTGCCATCTCTATTTGGCGTGAAGGCATTTGGTATAGCCCTTACAGGCGCACTTATTACCCTTACAGTAACGGTGTCTTTACTGATACAGATTGATTGAGGGCTTTTTGCTTCAACAATATAAGGAAAAGTGCCAATGTCTGTAAAATATCCCACAGGATTATTTATATTGGGGTTAGATAGATATGTGGAAGGCGTCCAAAAATAATTAGTACCATTTATACCCTGAAAATAAATTCGCTCATCCTTTACAATAGTGGTATCCTTGTTGATATTTATTCTGAATGGATCGACCAGTATTTTTTTGAAAAAAGTATCTATACAACCCTTTATGTTTTTTACAATTAGTCCCACATTATACAATCCCCCATAAGGGTAAATATGTTTTGGATTCTGCAGGTAATCAATAGCAGTAAAGTCGTCGAAATTCCATTGCCAATCAGTAATTTGATAGGTAGATACAGTCAAGTCGTTAAATGCAATAGTATCACTAGGGCAGACTAGGCTTGGAGCAGAAAATAATACATTTAAAATGGGATAAATTTTCACCAAACGTTTAATGCTATCGGAACAAGGGGTGCCTTTATTTACATAAAGAGTTACCGTATAAATGCCCGAATCTGGAGGGAAAGCAAAGGTGGGTTCAAATTCAGTAGATGTATCACTGCTAGAAAGGTTGACGCCAAAATCCCAATAGTAGGTAGTTCCACCCACGCTAGTATTAATAAAATGAACCTTTGTGTCTTTACAATTGACTATATAGGTATTAAACTCGGTAGATAATTGAGGAATATTGGCGACAACTGCTTTAGAACAATTGGTAACCACAAATTGGAATTCTCTAGTAGTAGTATTAATCTTCACACCATTCCGCCATTCATGACAACAGACGGAGACCACAAACCTGCCTTGAAGATTAGGTGTTCCTGTAATTATACCTGTTGTAGGGTTGATTTGAATGCGTGGACTCCCAGCCATGGGGCGAGTATAACTGTAGGGGCTAGCGTAAGTAACAGCATCGAAAAGAAATGTTGGTTTGGGTTTGGGTACATTATTACTACCGCCGTCATAAGCTCGGCAAAATTCGTAACTTAAAGAGTCTCCGTCTGGGTCTGTAGCGCTATGGTCATAGACCAATGGATTGTTGACACAAATAATTTGGGGAGGAAAATTTTTAAATAGGGCACTATTGTTGCAGGGTGCTGCGCTGGCAGCGGGTATAATACAAGAATAGGTAGCACCTGTAAGGCCAGGGTCAATAATATTAATGATAGAAGCATTTCGGCAACAACGCTGGTACACAATTTTATAACTGCTAACAGAATTGTCTATGAAATAGACTTTTTCAAATACAATTTTATTCAAGCATGTTTTGGGTGGGTTTAAAAGGCAATCGTTTTTAAAATCCACTGGAATAACTTCACCTCCAATTTTTACGCTGTTTAGAGTTGTGTCTAAAGCAAACCTTGAACCATCAGACTTGTAAATTGAAATAAAGGCAGGGTTGTCGTCTTCAATAGCGACAACAATACCATTGAGGCAATCACGATAAATGGTTACTGTTATTTTGTATAGATTTCTACCCAAACAAACATAAGTTATTTCTCCGCCAACGATATGTGTTGCCTTGGTATTTAGCGTTAGGCACATCAATAGCGAAAAAATAGAAATAAGGATATTGAGTTGCTTTTTCATAGTTTTCATTTTGATTCATAAAGACTCCAACAGTATCGAGTAAATAGTTGCAATTCTTTGACTAAGCGATTCGGATTTTCAAGCATCGCCATGTGAGCGACTTCTTCAAATACGCTCACAAAGTTAATGCTTGCTAGATTTTCAGCGGCTAATTCTTTTGAGATATGGGCTAGGTTATCTTTTTTACCCACAATATTTTGAACTGGCTGCTTAATGGTTCTGATGACCTCTGTTGTTGCCCTGCGGAGCATGATGGCTTTATAGAAAGCCACTAAACTTTCGTCATTCACTTGGACCGATTCTTCCAATTGCCTAGCCACTACATCGGGATTGTTTTGATTGAAATATTCAGAGAATAGGGCTGGAATCATTTTTTTCAAAAACGGACGTTTACCACCTTGTTCTAAGATACTCACTGTTTTTCTTCGCCCTTCTGACCGAGCAGCGTCATCGCCTAAGGAGGAAGAATGAATGAGGGAAAGTCCTGCTAATTTTTCGGGATAACGAGCGGCAAACTCAAGTCCCATGTATCCGCCCATCGAGTGTCCTGCTAAAATTACTTGTTCAACTTGTTCATTTACGAGAATGTCATTCAAGCCAGCCGCCAAAAGGCCCATATTGGTGTGGCTATTTTCAAGCCAATCACCCTCTTTCTCAAAAAAATTAGGCAACAGAATCGTATATTCTTTTGACAATTCAGGGATAATATTGCGCCACAGATGCACATTGACCGGAAATCCGTGCACCAACAATAAAGCCGGTCCATTACCAGTTTTGTAGTAAGTTATTTGTTTGAAAGTTTTATAGTGTAATTCAATTTTTTGCATTTACAGTTAATCAATTTTGTATTTATTATAAATACCGCCATAGGTAATAAAGAGTATCAATAGTATTGGAAGCATTTCCGGCAGCAAAAGGCATTGAACTTGCAAGATGTGCAGTAAAAACGAAAGAAGGAGCATAATTATTGCAATAACAGCGTATTTATAACGTTGCTTTCTGAACACAAACATTAAGTTTGTAGGCAAAGCCCATAGAAGATTAAGATTATTACTACAAGTTTGGTGGTTGGTACCCAACCACATAATCAGTATCAAAATGCCAAGCAATCCTGTAGTAATAAGTAACAGATTGCTGATGATGGTGCTTACCCAATGAAATTGCCGAAAAAAAGTTCCTACAAGCACAAGTGCTAATAATCCATACAAGACAATCCATAGAACAATATTCGTGGGTTTGCTTTCTGGAGTACCTACCAATATTTGTCTGGATGCCTGTGCAAATTTTTTGCCATTTAAAGTAGCTCCGTCAATGCCATCCCGCAAATAATCGGGCAAAAACATAATTTCATTGTTGGACATTTTTTTATCAATCTTGCTACCCAACAGTATATTAATACCTAGCCTTTCCCAAGCGTTGTTGGCTAAGTAGCGGTTGATAATATCTCTAAAAGATAGAGACTGATTGGGGGCTAATACATTTGGGTATTTGAATTTGCCATCCTCCGTTTTGCTCAGTATATCCCGAATTCTTGTTGCGCAATTGTCAAAAAAGAAGTCGTACTTATAAGCCCTATTTTCTGGTGCCTTATTTTTTAAAAGAGCGGCTTGTATTTGTTTTTTTTCTGCATCATTGATATTCAATAATTGTTCTGTTACCCAACGTTTATCGGTTTGGTACAAAGCCATAAACTCCTCGTATCGTTCCTCAGACAAATAATACAAGAGTTTGCCTCGCATGAAATTAATTTCAAAATCTTTGTCATACCCATCAAAAGTACCATAATTATATACAATATCAGTACCTCTATTGCTGTCAACCATCCTTATTGCTGTGTGCCCAAATACACTATAGATTTCCTGACCTGGTCCGCAGGTAAGCAGGCTGATGTGTATTCCTTTTGAGGTAGTGTCGTGTTGTTGAGCAAAACAGAATAGCGGTTGGGATAACAGTATGAGTAGAATAAATTGAGCTAATATACTTTTCAAGATTTTTTATTTGGTTAAAATGAATAGACTTTGTAAAATTATCCCCTTTTGTTCAAACTTTATCGAAAGCAAATCATAATAACATAAAATAAAGAAGCCGCTAAACTTTTTGTTTAGCGGCTTCTTTAGGAATAAAAAAGGATAATAAAATTAGTGGGCTAAAGTTATGGGCACCGTTCCTGTTTTTCCTTTGCTGTCATGAATCACTACAAAATAGTTGCCATTAGCAAGATGCGTCAGGTTAATAGTTTGCTTGCTTTGGTTTTCGATATAAGCATTAGCTACACGCTGACCAGTTACAGTAAATACATCAATACGACCTGTCATTTTTTCGTTACCCCAATCAAAGGTAACTAAACCATTACTAGGGATAGGGTAGATACGCACTTCGCTCATATTGTATGGGCTAATACTCAACAAGGATACATTCAATATGTTTGAAGGGTGACCAGAGCATCCAGTACCGACCACTAATGCATAATAATTCCCTTGTTCAGTGGGGTGGTAAGTAGGACCTGTAGCACCCAGAATCAAACCATGTGGACCGTACCATTGTATGCCTGTTGGGATACTAGACACCAATAGGGTGCCGATAAGCGAAATCGTTGGGGTTGGAGGAGTTGGAGATCTTACGATTTCAACTGGACCCCAATACAAAGTGTCCACCGTATTACAAAAGCCTGCAGTGACAATCATTTTGCAAGATATCGAATCTCCGTTGATAAAAGCAGTGCTGCCATATACGTTACCATAGGCAATTAAGGCCTTATTCAAATACCAAACTAACAAGGGGCTACCACCGCCGTCTGCTCCTATGGCTGTGAACTCCAATAAAGAATCTAAACAGCCCGGATTCATACCTTTAGAAATAGATACTGTTAAAGTAGGTATTGTACGAGGATTGCGTTTTACTTTAATTTGGTTAGACCACGCAGTATCTCCAATGCCTGCTACAATACAAGGGTGGTTAGAGATAATACGACATTTTAGAGAGTCGTTATTTTTTAGATAAGCATCTGTATAGTACATTGTTGTTGCTCCCGCCACTAACACATTATTGACGAACCACTGATAGGTGGGGCTAGTGCCTCCATTGATTGGAGTTGCTGTAAAGGTGAGCGAAGTACTATCGCAAGAAGGAATAGTGCCGGCAGTTAGCGCAATAGAAGCTGTAGGAACGATTGTTCCAAAACTAATGGTAATTGTATCTGAGCGAACTGGCGTAACAGAACAAGTACCAGAACCACCCGGAGCTACTTGACACCATATTTTATCGCCAGAAGCTAAAGTGCTCGATGCAAAAGTATCTACGTTAAAGCCTACTGTAACACCATTTCTTTTCCAAGAATAAGAAGGAGTAGTGCCACCACCTGCAACGAGTACTTTAAATACAAGAGGCAAACTAGCGCAAGTGGGGTTAGTACCTACTATCAAACTGTTTTTAGCAACTGCGAGTGCCGTGCTCGATACGAACAATTGAATTAAATTTGATACTGAACTATCCGAACCACATGCACCTGTATAGTATATTTTACAAGTGATGATGTCATTGTTGACAAGAGTAGTAGAGGTGTAAGTATTAGTTGTGTTGGTTGTAGCAATACCATTGATAAACCAACGATATGTAGGTGTGCCAGCTTTGGGAGTTGCTTTGAAGGTAACAGAACTACCTGTACAAGATGGATTAGTACCTGCTGTTTGAGCAATAGTAACGGTATCTATAGCCGATCTATCTTTTACATAGATGGCATAATCTTCAGCTTGAGCATTGTTGGAATATGGCCCACAAGCATAATCTGCAATAGTAGCGGAACTAAATGCTGCAACAACACGCATACGCAACCATTTACAAGTAGTTGCCGTTGTAGGGATTAAGATACTCCCAGTATGCGTTTCAGTGCCCGAAATTGTTCCGTTATGAGTATATACAGTTTCTCCTGCATCTGCAAAATCACCATCATTATTGTAGTCAATAAATACTTTTACATTTTGCCTATTCAATCTAGTATTAACGCTGATAGGATAAGCGATACCTTTAGAAACATAGGATTGTTGTGTATAGGCATGGTCAACATAAGCGAAATCTTCCATTGCCAAATCGCCTGTCCACACTGGGCTTCCGTTGAAATCAACAATATAAGGTCCTACATTAGCTGTCATTCCAGTAGAGGTAGGGATGCAAGCGGCGGTTACGGTACCAGTTGGATCTACTAAACCATAAGAGTATTTGAATCCGCAACGTTCGTTGTCTAAAGTATTTAGTTCTCTCGAACGTTGACCAGCAGTAAATCTATTGGGAGGACAATTGGTATAGTCCATGATGTTGTTTTGTACATTTTTGTAGGATGAACCAGTACAAGGATTGACATCTGTTGGAGGACACCAGAAGGGCCAATGGTTAGAGCCATAATGTGGTTCTGTATCACATATTAAATCACCTTGTGTATTACAATTTGTGTTGGGAGGGCAAGACGCAGTGCCGCCATCTCCTTGAAAAGTGTGGTACAAACTGAACCCATGACCAAATTCGTGCGCTACAGTGGTACTCCCTGTTTTAATTTGCGACGCTGCAACAATCATACCATCCAAATATGGAACACCAGGAAAATAGGCAAATCCTGCAATACCACCAGTGGTATAAAGATCATTACCGTCAATTTTGTTGACTGAATAAACATTGTAATAATCTGAAGGATTCCAACGGCTAAAAGCCATTATTTCAGCAGCATCTACGCCCGAACTCGAAGCGGCATTAGCTCCAAAAGTTGTATAATTAGGAATAGAAGATGCATCTACACGAACAATACCATTCGTAGCCAATCCTGTTGGCGTTCTTTTGGCTAAAACAAATTTTAGGGGTATTCTACAACCTCCAGCAGTGGTGTCAGGGAAAGGGGTAACCGCAGCATAAGCTTTATTGAGATAGCTAACCATTCCAGCAATAGTGGCACTATCCGGATTATATCCAGTGCCAATTGCTCCGCCCGTATGTAACACATGGATAACAATTGGCACTTCATACACATAGCCGCTGGGCGTATAGGTAAGCAATGAACTCGACATAAAAGTCGAATATTTAATCCAGCGATTGTCAGCCTCTCTTACAGCTCTCTCATAATCGTGGTCTTTAAGCATTTTTTGTTGGTGCACAATATCAAAACCACAAGGATTGACACTTTGTGCAAAAGTCGTAATGCTCATTAAAAGCACCACGATAGAGAAAAGGGTTAACTTTTTCATCATTGATTTTTAATTTAAAATAATGTTTAGGTGTTCAGTCGTTGGTAAAAATAAGAATTACTTCTTATTTTTTTGTTTTTTTTTGTGATTTGGAAGTAAATTTTGGCGTAATGGACAAAATAGTTGGTATTTTATAGCTGTTTTATTCAAGTGGACAA
>JASGCQ010000103.1 GCA_030054025.1 Phycisphaerales bacterium
CAATAATACAAAATATTTTCGAAACTATCACTAATTTATGCTCTTATTAATAAGTGCAGTAAATAATATTGATGAATATCTCTTACAGCATAATTTAGAGTCGGATAACATTGTATTTAAGAAATCTGAGTAAGTGTTTCTTTTTTAGAGGCTTTCTTTTGTTTTTCATCTAGTATTATCAGTAAAGAAATGCACAAATAAAAGACCGCTCCTATCTTATGCGTTTCTATCAATTCTGAGAAAAAGTTATTGACAAAGCAAGCGGCAAATATCATTGCCAATGCCATAGTACAAGATTTATAGTAGCCGTCTGTCTGTCGGTGATACACTTGTTGTGCTTTTGCGAAGAATACGAAAACCAATGTCGCATATAATATCATTGCCGGAATACCTTGCTCTACCAACATCAGTAGGAAATAATTGTGTGTAGTAGAATGCTCCGGATTTCGGCTTACATAAGTCACAAAAGAGCTAACAGTATAGGGTTTGTAATAATAATAAAATGAATTGGGGCCATATCCTTTCAATGGCTCATCAGCACTCATTCGAATAGCAGCTATCCAGCGATAAATACGCTCCATCGAGCTCATGTCTGTACCCTTAAAAGTGGCAATTATGTGCTCTTTGAAGTCTTTATGCATGAACGTACGATTAAAATCGGGTCTATAATTGATGAATGTATTGTTATCCGCGGCATAAGCCACAACAAACAATATACAGGCGTAGAAAACAGGCATAATAAAATTCACCAATTTCCACTTGATTGCAGCCATTATAGTAAGTGAAAAAACAACCGCTAAAACGGCTGCCCGAGCATAAGATAGATTAATAGCAAGCAGATAAAATAAAATCAGGAAGCCTAAAAATATCCTTAAAAAAAGCCCTTTTCCTTTACTTATGTGAAACGCCACCAATAACATCGGTAAGGTCATGGATAAAAAAGTAGAGTAGTCCACATGGTTGTAAAACAGGTAGCGAATAGCTACTTGTATTTTTTCAAAAGAGAATCCTAGGTTCCAGTGTTTGTAGAAGATGACAATGGTTAAGACTGTTGTTGGTATGATGAGTAATAAAAAAGCCGTTTTCCAGTCTTTCTTTTCTCTAAAAATAAAAATGGGAATAAGAAAGAACGATGCCAAAAACCAAGTCTTGGCAGCTAAAAATTTGACTGATAAGAAAGGCTCGTGCGAATAGATAACACTAACAATCAGCCAAATGTATTGTGCTACAACAATTAAGGTTAAAGGGCTGCGCCAAAACCATTGAGGCAATATGTTGGGTTTTCGAGCGATGAGGGCAAAGGTTACTAAAAGAAACAACCACATCATTGGCTCGTCAGGTAATGAAGTGGAGAGCGTATCATTCAAAAACCACACTTGAATGGAGCAGGGTATGAAGAACAATAAAATCCAAAAAGCAGTCTTCCAATTGAAAAACAATAGGGCAGCAAAAAGAACGCCAAAAGGGACTGCCAAAAAAATTAAATTACCCAACCCTGCAAACAGCCCAATACACAAGGCCAATAGGGCGATGCCTATGGTATGGATAGAACCTTGATGTTTGCTGAGCAAAAGATACATTATCGTTCGGTGTCGGCGAGAGCCTTGATATACGCAGTGAATGAAAATAGTAAAACACTAAAGAAGAATGCAGCAAATGCACAAGCAAAAACAGTCAGTACAAAGCCGATGCCTGAGGGTTTGTTCGGAACACTAGGGGCAGACACATAATGTAATAAACTCATCTCATCCAGATTAGTGGTATTGAGTTCGTGTGCTGTGGCTACTAGTTCAGCTCTGCTGATAACCATTTGATCTTTGATAGATTCAATATTTTGTATTTTTTCTACCCCCTCAGCCGGATTTACTTTCCCATTTGCCGACATCGAATTGACAATCATATTTTGACGATTAGGGCTGATGATGTCGTAGATTTTGTACAAGTTGCGCATGGCAATCAGAGAGTCGGTATAATGATTGATTTGCAAATCAATTTCAGATATTTTTTTATTGATTTTTATCTCTGCATTGGTTTTTACGGTGAACAAGTATTGTCTGAATTGATAGTCGGTAATCTTTACAATATGATCCAATACTTTAGCCGAACGCTCAGGGTCAGTATCGGTGTAGCTACACATGATGCTTGCATTTTCAGTTCTTTTTGCCTCGAAATTGTTACGATAACGCTCACTGATTGCCGCTCTGTCTTTGGCTTTAGTAGGGTCTAATTGGTAAATTTTGTATAAGTCGCAAACGCTAATCACAGAGTCTTCTACATTTTTAGAAGCAATTAAAGCCATTGCCTTATCTACATCACCCTCTGTACCAAAATAATCTACGAAGCGAATATCAGCAGTAGCTCTTCTTAGAATATGATTCCTATCGCCAAAAAGTGGGTTGAGCATATAGGCTTCTGCCTTTGCTTCATACTCTTTATCCTTCAAGTTATAGCCGATTGCCCCTATGGCAGTAGCTAAGAAAGTGATACCGAGTATCATTTTCAAGTTACGCTGAATGATTTTTATTATTTCCACCAAATCAAATGTGGGTTTATTCATTTTTTGTTTTTTTTTGAGTAAAAAATGTTGCTCCTTATTCGTTAAATGCGTTGCAAATTAAGTTTTAAATTTTAAATGATGGTTTCCCCTGCTTGCATTTTTTCGGCATTTTCTGCAAATGCAAGCGCGGCAACCATTTCTTGAATATCACCATTCATAAATGCGTCTAAAGTATAGACTGTCATATTGATACGATGGTCTGTTACCCTGCCCTGAGGGTAATTATAAGTCCGTATTTTGGCAGAACGATCGCCTGTACTTACTAGGCTTTTTCGGCGAGAAGAAATTTCGTCTTCATGCTTGCGTACTTGTTCTTCGTATAGTTTGGTACGCATCATATTGGTTGCTTTCTCTCTATTGCCCAATTGCGAGCGTTCTGTTTGGCAAGTAATGACAGTACCAGTAGGTATATGCGTCAAAATCACCTTTGTCTCTACCTTATTTACATTCTGACCACCTGCGCCTCCGCTTCGGGCGGTTTCCATTTTCAAGTCGCTTTCTTTCAGTTCAAAGTCAATTTCTTCGGCTTCGGGCATCACTACTACCGTTGCTGCCGAAGTGTGTAAGCGACCACTGGCTTCGGTAGCTGGCACACGTTGCACACGGTGTACGCCACTTTCGAATTTCAAAGTGCCATACACGTCCTCTCCTTGAAGCTCCAGTTGCACTTCTTTATATCCGCCCGCAGTACCTTCTGTTTCGCTGATGAGGTTTACTTTCCAGCCCCTGCGCTCGCAATAGCGCAAATACATACGCATCAAATCTCCGGCAAATATGCTGGCTTCGTCCCCCCCAGTACCTGCACGAATTTCCAATACCGCATTTTTCTCGTCTTGAGGGTCTTTGGGAATGAGTAGTTGGCGAATTTCATCTTCTAAGCCCTCGAGTTGTTGTGTTTGCTCTTCTAATTCAGATTTCGCCATTTCGCGCAAGTCGGCATCGCTTTCTGTTTCCAGCACCTCTTTGCCAAAAGCAATCCCATCTAAGCAAGCCCTGTATTTTCTGTAAGGCTCGATAATTTTTTCGAGTTTTCGATATTCTTTACTCACCGTCATAAAGCGTTTATTGTCGCCTACCACCTCAGGGTTGGTAAGGGCAATACCCAGTTCGTCGAACCGCGCTTTAATGGCTTCTAATTTTTCTACAATTGCACTCATATATGATGACTAAAAATTCCTTTCTATAAAAGGTGTGCAAAGGTAAATTTTTTAAAGCAGGTTTTAGAGGGATTTTTTGAATAATCATGTCTAATAATGATAATGTTATGTTTATGTCATTTTCAACCTGTCCTCTTTTCATTTTTTATAAATTTGCTTAGTGTTCAAATCAGCCCTTTATCTTAATTTAGCATCAAAACAAATATTTATGAGCATAGTAGATCGTTTGTTTCAATCGAAACAAGAATTATCCAATAAAAATCTTCAAGAAGGGCAGGCTTTTTTAGAGGCCAACAAAAATCAAGAAGGAGTTGTGTGTTTACCCAGCGGAGCCCAATATCTTATCGTTAAAGACGCTGAAGGAGCCAAACCTTCGGCTACCGACAAGGTGACTTGTCATTATCATGGTGTACTCATTAACGGAACGGTATTTGACAGTTCGGTACAGCGCGGACAACCTGCCACATTTCCTTTGAATATGGTGATTAAGGGTTGGACAGAAGTAGTACAATTGATGTCTGTAGGCAGTAAATGGCGTTTGTTTTTGCCAGCAAATTTGGCTTATGGCGACCGCCATGTGAGTGCTGAGATTGGGCCGAACTCTACACTTGTTTTTGAAGTGGAGCTATTGGGCATCAATTAATAATAACTTTTAACCATACATATTCATTATCAGATTCAAGCATTAAGACAACCAACAATTTATGGCGCAGCATATCCGAAAAGAAGATGCATTAGAGTACCACGAAAAAGGGAGGCCTGGCAAAATAGAGGTAGTACCCACGAAAGAAACAAAAACGCAGAGAGATTTATCGCTTGCCTATTCACCTGGCGTTGCCGAACCTTGTTTGGAAATCAGCAAAAATCCAGATGATGTCTATCGCTACACAGCTAAGGGCAATCTTGTGGCCGTGATTTCAAACGGAACCGCTGTATTGGGTTTGGGCGATATTGGTCCTGAAGCCAGTAAACCTGTGATGGAAGGGAAAGGATTGTTGTTTAAAATTTTTGCAGATATTGATGTTTTTGATATTGAGCTAAGAACTACTGATATCGATCATTTTGTGTCGGTAGTTAAAGCCTTAGAGCCTACTTTTGGCGGTATCAATTTGGAAGATATTAAAGCCCCCGAATGTTTTGAGATAGAGGCACGTCTTAAAAAGGAATTGAATATTCCGATTATGCACGACGACCAACATGGTACCGCTATCATATCTGCTGCAGCTTTAGTCAATGCTTTGGAGCTTGTGGCTAAAGATATTTGCGATATCAAACTGGTGGTGAGTGGTGCAGGTGCTGCTGCTATTTCTTGTTGTAAAATATACATGGCTCTGGGTGCCAAGGCAGAAAATATTTTTATGTTTGATGGTACGGGACTTATCGTACGCTCAAGACCCGACCTCAGCGAACAAAAGAAAGAATTTGCCCAAGATTGCGCTGCAATAGATATTGCAGAAGCATTGAAGGGAGCAGATGTGTTTTTGGGGCTTTCAATAGGGAATATCATCACTGCTGAAATGATTCAGTATATGGCGCAAAAGCCCATCATCTTTGCGCTCGCTAATCCAGAACCCGAAATTCCTTATAATGTCGCTATTGCCGCACGCCCCGATGCCATCATTGCTACCGGACGAAGTGATTATCCCAATCAGGTGAATAATGTATTGGGGTTCCCATATATTTTTAGAGGAGCCTTAGATGTAAGGGCGACAACTATCAACGAAGAAATGAAATTGGCTGCCGTAAAGGCATTAGCGCAATTGGCAAAAGAGCCTGTTCCCGATATGGTGAATGTAGTCTATAGTGAAAAGAACTTGCGCTTTGATGCTAATTATATTATACCCAAACCAATTGACCCTAGATTATTGACTACAGTTTCTCCTGCTGTGGCTAAAGCGGCTATCCATAGTGGGGTAGCTCGTAAACCTATCGCTGATTGGGAGAAATACGAATCTGAATTGTACAGTCGCTTGGGCGAGCATGAAAATATTTTGAGATTCATTGTCAATAAAGCAAAGCAAAGTCCCAAACGTGTGGTTTTTGCTGAGGCAGAAAGTCTTAAAATTCTCAAAGCAGCACAACAAGTAAATGATGAAGGGATTGCTATACCTATATTATTAGGCAGGCCTGAAAAAATTAATCAATTAATTTCTGAGAACCAACTCTCTTTAGAAGACGTATTAATTATTGACCCCAAAAGCGAGACTCAAGAAGCCAAAAGAGAACATTTCGGGAAACTGTATTTTGAAAAAAGACAGCGCAGAGGAGTGAATTATTATGAAGCCAAAAAGCTCATGCGCGATCGTACCCACTTTGGTTGTATGATGGTGGACAATGGCGAAGCAGATATTTTGATATCAGGTTTGACCCGTCAATATCCCAATACACTTCGTCCTGCATTGGAAATCATTGGCGTGAAAAAAGAAGTTCGCAAAGTATCCGGTATGTACATGATGCTCACCAAGCGTGGACCTTTATTTTTTGCAGATACCACCGTCAATGCCAATCCTTCAGAAGATGAATTGATTGATATTACCTTACAAGCAGCCAATTTTGTGAGTTCGCTCAATATCAAGCCTGTTGTTGCGATGCTCTCTTTTTCCAACTTCGGCAGCAGTCCCTATCCCGAAACCGAAAAAGTGCGTAATGCGGTAGCTCGTATCAAAGCATTGAGGCCGAGCCTCGCTATTGATGGTGAAATACAAGCGGGAGTAGCATTTAATAAAGAGCTTCTAGCCGAAAATTATCCTTTTTCGAGCCTAGTAAACGAAACGCCTAATATTTTAATCTTCCCCAATTTGGCTTCTGGAAATATCTCGTACCATCTGCTGCAAGAAGTAGGAGGAGCCGAAGCCGTAGGACCTATCTTGATTGGTATGAACAAACCGGTGCAAGTATTACAATTAGGTAGCACTGTTCGCCAAATTGTCAATATGGTTTCTATCTCCGTGATTGATGCACAGACGAAGCAGAAACAATAATTTTTTCGATAAAACCATTCTTAATCAACGAGTGCTTTAAGGTTAGCTGCCTGAAAACAATTACTGATTATACAATTCAAGCAAGCAATACAGATTGAAAAAATATGGATTTACGAACAATGATTACCCGATATTGTCAATACCAAGACCGATGCCAAAAGGAGGTACGCAACAAACTGTACGAAAATGGAGCAAGTAAAAATGAAGTAGCAGAATTATTGATAGAATTGATTGGCATCAAACTGATAGACGAAGAACGCTATGCGCGCAGTTTTGCAAGGGGGAAATTTCGTATCAAAAACTGGGGGCGTTGCAAAATCGTATATGAACTCAAGCAAGACCAAATTTCTGATTATTGTATCCAAAAAGGATTGACAGAGATTGACGAGGAGGAATATTTGCAAACTTTAGAGCGACTAACAGAGCGCAAAATGGCCGACATCAAGAAAGAGCAAAATGTATTTGCCCGACGAGCCAAACTTCAAAGATACTTGACTCAAAAGGGCTACGAAAATGAACTGGTAGCGGATATGCTGAAAAGGCTTATGTAGCATTTCGCTTTCGAATTATTCCCTACATTTACAAAAACCTGACAGCTATATGGTACACAAAGTCACTAATGACGTGAATATAGTAGTAGAAACTTTTTACCAATCTGCACAAAGCCACCCTTTGCAGTCGGAGTATCTTTTTGCCTATCGGATTACCATCGAAAATCTTGGTGCCGTACCACTCAAACTCTTGCGCCGCCATTGGCATATTATAGGCAGTAATGGCGATGTGCGCGAAGTAGAAGGCGAAGGAGTAGTAGGTCAGCAGCCTACCATAGCTCCAGGCGAAAACTATCAATACATTTCTTCCTGCAACCTCAGCAGCGACATGGGCAAGATGTTTGGCACTTATACTATGGAAGATTTGTTCAGCAAAAAACTACTCACAGTTACCATTCCCGAATTTCAATTGGTTGCACCGTTTAAGAATAATTAAAGTTTTATTCATAATCATCACATGCCACTAGCAACATTGTTGACGGCTGTTTTATTTTTAGAAAAACAATCCCCAAAAGTTCAATAGAACTACGGCGATAGGTTAATAAAGGGGGTATTGGATGTTGTCAATACTTTGCCAAATTTGGTGTAATGGACATTTGTGGTGGTTTTTAAAAGACGTTTAGTTCAAATGGAC
>JASGCQ010000104.1 GCA_030054025.1 Phycisphaerales bacterium
TACCCCCCTGTTTAAATTTGACTAACCTTGTTGCACTTGGTACTTGAACTTAGGATACCCAAGGGTCTTCATCTTAAATGTAAAAAAAATCGGCTATTAATAATTGAATTTCACCCCAATATAATTATGCGGTGTGATTGCCTTTAATTCTTTTTTCAATATTGCAGGAATTTGTAAGCCGTCAATAAATTGGTGTATGCTTGCTTTATGGATTCCGTTTTTACCTCTGGTTAATTCTTTGAGGGCCTCGTATGGTTGCGGGAATTGCTCACGGCGCAATACGGTTTGTATCGCTTCGGCTACAACAGCCCAATTGTTTTCGAGGTCTGCCTCAAGACGTGCTTCATTCAACAATAATTTACCAATACCTTTTTCCAGCGATTGTAAGGCCAAATAGCTGTGTGACATGGGCATTCCTATATTGCGCAGCACCGTGCTATCGGTAAGGTCGCGCTGCAAGCGACTGATGGGTAGCTTGGCTGCAAGGTGCTCGTACAAAGCATTGGCAATACCGAAATTGCCTTCTGCATTTTCAAAATCTATAGGGTTGACCTTATGCGGCATAGCCGAAGATCCTATTTCTCCTTTTTTGGTTTGCTGTTTAAAATAATCCATTGAGATATAAGTCCACATATCTCGTGCAAAATCAATGAGAATATTGTTGATGCGCTTAAGGGTATCAAATTGGGCAGCAAGATTATCGTAATGTTCAATTTGGGTGGTGTATTGCATACGCTCCAAACCCAATTTTTTATTCAAGAAGTCATTGCCAAATTTTATCCAATCTATGTTGGGAAAAGCCACATGATGTGCATTGAAATTGCCCGTAGCTCCGCCAAATTTTGCGGCAAATGGCAAATAAGATAATTGTTGTACCTGCCCCTCCAAGCGTTCTACAAAAACCATCATCTCTTTACCCAAGGTGGTAGGTGACGCTGCTTGCCCATGTGTACGAGCCAACATGGAAACGGTTTTCCATGATTTTGCCATTTTGCGCAATTGCAAAATTAAATTATTGATAGCCGGCAGATATTCGTCTTCAAGTGCATTTTTCCACAAAAGTGGTATGGCTGTATTGTTGATGTCTTGAGATGTCAGTCCAAAATGGACCCATTCAGCACATTGCTCTGCACCCAAAGCAGTAATTTTTTGCTTTAGGAAATACTCAACAGCTTTTACATCATGATTCGTAATGCGTTCTGTAGCCTTGATATGGCTAGCATCTTCTTCGCTAAAATTTTCATAGATAGCACGCAATTTGGCTGCTTTGACAGCCGTAGGAAGTGTAAATATTTTTTTCTCTGCCAAGAATAAAAAATAGGCTACCTCAACCAATACACGATATCGGATAAGCCCAAATTCAGAAAAGTAGGGGGCTAAACCCGATAGCTGTACTCTGTAACGCCCGTCAATGGGGCTTATAGCAGTGAGTGCTGATAATTCCATGGGGCAAAGGTAATTCATTAATAGGCAAGGAGCAAAACACTCGTAATAGGGGTGGTAAAAAGAGAGGGGTGCGTTTCATTGAAAAGCACCCCTCTCTTTTTATTTAGAAATTGGATTAATCTCTACGACCGCCAAACAAGCGAAGCAACAATAAGAAGATATTGATAAAATCAAGGTATAAGGTCAATGCGCCAAGGATACCTAATTTTTTGCCATCAACTTCTGAAATTTCGCCATACTCTACACCTGCTCCAATGTTTTTCAATTTTTGTACGTCCCAAGCGGTAAGACCTGTAAATACAGCCACGCCTATAATGCTAATTAAATAGCCCATTGTGTCACTATTGAGAAATAGGTTAATCAGCATTGCAACGATAATGCCAATCAAACCCATGCTCATAATACGTCCAAAAGAAGTTAAGTCTTTTTTGGTAGTATATCCCATCACTGCCATAATGCCAAACATGGCTGCCGCAGAGGCAAAGCAGCCGATTACCGAATTAGAGGTGTAGGTAAGCAAAATGAAACTAAAGCTGATGCCGTTGCGGCATAAGCCATAAATAATCCTATTAGAGCAGTAGCCGATAAACGCTGAAAAGCAAAACTCATCAACATGACAAAACCTAAGGGTGCAAACATGACTAAATAGCCCACTCCGTTTGGTACAAGTTTTCCGTATTTTCCTACGGAGGTTATGCTAGCCATTAATGCAGGGCTACTGGCAAATAATAATGCGAAAACAGTTGATACGGCAAGTGCTGCAAACATCCACATGAATACGTTTGCGATATAGTTCGAAGAAATAGTACCGGTTGCATTTACGCTAGTGCTTTCTACTTTGTAATTGGTGAAATTTAATTTGTTGTCCATTGTTTTTGATTTTTTTTAAACTTCTGTAAAATTAAACTATTTATATGCTCCTCAATTCAGTGCTATTGTTAAAAATTAATCAGCCTGATGAAAAGGGTAGCGATAGTTTGTAACCGGAACATAAGTTTCTTTGATGGTGCGGAAACTCAACCAACGATACAAATTAAGCGGTGCACCGGCTTTGTCATTCGTTCCGGAGGCTCTTGCGCCACCAAAAGGTTGCTGACCCACCACCGCTCCTGTAGGTTTATCGTTGATGTAAAAATTGCCAGCGGCATTGGTTAGCTTTTTGGTCATCACTTCAAGGGCGTAGCGGTCTTGAGAGAAGATAGCGCCTGTGAGCGCATAAGAAGAAGTGCTGTCCACAACATCTAGCATCGCTTCCCAATTATCTGCTTCATAGATGTGCATGGTCAATACCGGACCAAACAACTCTTCGCACATGGTTACATATTTTGGGTCTTTAGCTTCAATGATTGTGGGTTCGATAAACCAACCATTTGATTTGTCGTATCCACCGCCCGCAAAGATGCTCGCTGTGGCATTACTATTCTTCACATCCTCTATGTAGCTCACTAATTTGTCGAAAGATTTTTCGTCAATCACAGCGTTTACAAAATTGGTGAAATCATCTACAGAGCCCATTTTTAGGGTTTTCATTTCTGTCAATAATTTTGATTTTACCTCCTCGGCAATGTTGCTTGGAATATAGGCTCTCGAAGCGGCAGAACATTTTTGTCCTTGGTACTCAAATGCACCACGAACCATATTGGCTACTACTGAATCTACATTGGCGGCAGGATGTGCAAAGATAAAATCTTTACCACCCGTTTCGCCCACAATGCGAGGATACGTTTTGTACTTACTGATGTTTTCGCCGATTGTTTTCCAGATACTTTGGAATACAGCCGTAGAGCCAGTGAAGTGAATACCCGTAAAATCTGGATGTTTGAAACATACCTCCGCAATAGTTGCTCCGGCAGGGTAAATTAAATTGATAACACCTGCAGGAAGTCCTGCTTCTATCAAAATTTGCATAAACAGGGAGGCGGCTAATACTTGTGTATTGGCAGGTTTCCATACTACTACATTGCCACACATAGCAGGAGCTGTTGGCAAATTGCCTCCAATAGCTGTAAAATTGAAAGGTGTAATAGCCACTACAAAACCTTCGAGTGGGCGATACTCGATGCGGTTGTTGAACCCTTGAGGTGAAATAGGTTGTTCGTTATAAATTTTAGATAGGAAATGTACGTTGAAACGCAAAAAGTCGATCAATTCGCAGGCACTATCTATTTCTGCTTGATAAGCGTTTTTGCTCTGCCCTAGCATGGTAGCTGCATTCATGGCAAATCGATATTTCGTAGCCAATAATTCTGCTGCTTTCATAAAGATGGCTGCGCGATGCTCCCAAGGGGTATTTGCCCATTGCTCACGGGCAGATAATGCCGCAGCAATGGCATCATTGATATGGGTGGTGTCGCTCACATGAAATTGACCAATCAAGTGTGCCGTTTCGTGTGGTGGGCGAAGTTCTGTTGTTTTGCCGCTACGTACCTCTTTACCCCCAATATACATGGGGATGTCATGGGTTTTACTTTTCAACTCTTTCAGTGCTGCTTGTAAAGCTATGCGCTCCACACTACTGGGAGCATAAGCCAATACGGACTCGTTAACTGGTTGATTAAAATGGAAATGACCGTTGTGCATAAAAATATGTTGGATTAAAATTGTTTGATTAAGGAGCAGCAAAGGTAAAATTTGATTTCGGATTTATGATTGTTGATTTTGCCTCTGTCTTGCAGGCATTTAAAAAAACCAAAAATATGTCTTTAGAGGAAATTGAAATGACAAAGTCTAAGTACCCTGTTTTGCCTTCTTTGCCACCACTAAATGCCTGCAATAACAGCCCTTTCAAGCATCTTAAATTCGCTTTGGCTTAACCGCATAAGGGGGCAAATTAGCAATTTCTTTTCCACAATTTCTATTTTACTATTTAGATAGTGGAAATTTTGTTGCAATTTTGCAACTTAGTATGAATCAACTAAACAATCCCTCTTCTACGCCGGCTTATCTCTATCTGCAAGACGGTACATTACTCAAAGGAAAATCATTTGGTGCAAAAGGTACTTGTTGGGGCGAAATCTGCTTCAATACAGGTATGACAGGCTATCAAGAAGTGTTTACCGACCCTTCTTATACCGGTCAAATGCTCATCATGAACACCGCCTATGTAGGCAACTATGGTGTCTGCGATGCCGATGTTGAAAGCGATTCTGTAAAAATCAGAGGCTTGATTTGTAAAAATATTTCTTCAGGCACTCGCTATTCACGCTTCTTGGCCAATGATTCATTGGAGCGTTATTTGGTCAAAAATAATCTGATTGCTATCTACGATGTGGATACCCGCGCATTGGTGCAGCATATCCGCAGTAAGGGTGCCATGAATTGTGTTATCTCTACTGAATACAGCGAGGAAGCCGATTTGAAAAACGAATTGGCTAAAGTACCCGATATGGCAGGTTTGGAATTATCATCCGAAGTAAGCACAAAAGAATCTTACACTGTAGGTGATGAGAAAGCCGCCATACGCATTGCCGTACTTGATTTTGGTGTCAAAAAACATATTCTGACTAGCCTTGTCGAGCGTGGTGCCTATCTCAAAGTATTCAATGCCCATACCGATTTTGCTACTTTAGAAGCATTTAATCCCACAGGATACTTCATCAGCAATGGTCCTGGCGATCCTGCTTCTATGCCTTATGCGGTGGCAAGGGTACAGCAAATATTAGCCGCAGACAAACCTCTGTTCGGCATCTGCTTGGGTCATCAATTATTGGCACTGGCACATGGCATCCCAACTTTCAAGATGCACCATGGTCATCGTGGATTGAATCATCCTGTCAAAAATTTGGAAACAGGCAAGTTGGAAATTACTACTCAAAATCATGGCTTTGGTATCGTACCCGAAGCCGCTCAGGGTTCTGATAAAATAACGATTACCCACCTCAACCTCAACGATAATTCTATTGAAGGTATCCGAGTAAATGACAAAAAAGCCTTTTCGGTACAGTATCACCCCGAAAGCACCCCTGGTCCTCACGATTCTCGTTACCTTTTCGACCAATTCATTGCAATGATGCAATAATTTTATAGCTCAGTACTGATTTTAAAAAGCCGCTACAATATTCTTTGTAGCGGCTTTTGTATGGATGATTATTTATTCGATTAAGAAAGAATAGCTCTGGAAATAACGAGCTTTTGAATCTCAGAAGTGCCTTCACCAATTGTACACAATTTAGAATCACGATAATATTTTTCTACCGGGAAATCTTTAGTATAACCATATCCGCCAAAGATTTGAACGGCATCCGTAGCTACTTGAACACTCACTTCCGAGGCATAATATTTAGCCATCGCCGATTCTTTGGTCATCGGCAAATGTTTGTTTTTCAAATCGGCAGCTTGATAAATCATATTTTCGGCTACTTCAATTTTGGTAGCCATATCCGCCAGTTTAAAAGCGATAGCTTGAAAATTAGCAATCGGTTGGTCGAACTGTTGACGCTCTTTAGCATATTTTACCGAAGCCTCATAAGCACCTTTGGCAATACCCAAGGCCAAAGAGGCAATGGAGATACGACCACCATCCAAAACTTTCATCGCTTGTTTGAAACCATCGCCTACAGGTCCCATGCGTTGTGCGTCGCTGATGCGACAATTGTCAAAAACCAATTCTGCAGTTTCGCTGGCGCGCATTCCTAATTTATTTTCCTTCTTACCTGCGCTAAAGCCCGGAGTGCCACGCTCTATGATAAATGCAGTCACATTGTTTTTGGCACGAGGCTCGCCCGTGCGGCAAAGCACTACGGCTACATTACCTGTGATACCGTGTGTAATCCAGTTTTTAGTGCCGTTAATTACCCAGTCATCCCCATCTTTGGTAGCCACACATTGCATATTGCCCGAGTCGGAGCCGGTATTGGCTTCGGTGAGTCCCCAAGCACCAATCCACTCGCCCGTAGCCAGTTTAGGAAGGTATTTTTGTTTTTGTTCCTCGTTGCCGAAGTACAATATATGTCCTGTACACAAAGAATTGTGAGCCGCAACCGATAGACCGATAGAACCACAAACTTTTGCAATCTCACTCACCACGGTGATGTACTCGAAATAACTTAAACCACTCCCTCCATATTCGGTAGGTACCAAAACCCCCATCAATCCTAGTTCACCAAGTTTACGAAAAACCTCAACTGGGAATTTTTGGTGTTCATCCCATTCCATCATTTCTGGGCGGATATGCTTATTGGCAAAATCGCGGATCATTTCGGCGATTTGTGCTTGGGTTTCTGTTTGTGTAAAATTCATAGATGTGATTTAATCAATTGCGCAATAGGCTGCAATTTTACGATATTTTTCCTCATTCATCAAAGGTACTTGGCGTAGTTGCTCTATTTTATCAAATTTCTTTAAGCCACTACGTAGTAAAATGATGTTTTTTGCCATTTTTTCGCCAATATAGGGATGCCTGCTTAGTTGTGCCTCGGTACACGAATTCAATTTTATTTTTTCAATTTCCGAAGGGTTTATGGTCAGTTTCTCTTTTAAATAAGCGAAAGTGGTATCTGGAAATTTATAAATTTCTAAAAGTTGTTCATGTCTCAAAAATCCACCTAATCCTCTTCTATAATCTACAATTTTATGGGCTAGTAATGCTCCAATTCCATTTAGCCTCACTAGGGTAGTCGAATCTGTTTTGTTGAGGTTGATATGCGCAGGTAGCGGCAGTGGCTTTTCGTATTGTGTGAAATGATTGTTTCTTTCGCTTTCTTTTATTTGAATGTAGGGAGAAAGCCTATTGTACTCTGTTTCGGTCAACGAATAAAGCGGTTTGAAATCTTCCTTTTTATAGAAATGTTTTCCTTTGCTGCGCCAATTGAGTAGGTATTTGGTGGTTTTGGCACTCAAGCCTAATTGAATAAACCCCATGCTATCTAATGTGTTTGGGTCGAAATAAAAAGGCTCTGAACTGCTTGTTGATGCGCTGTTTTCATCGCTTAGGATTTCTTGATTTGCTTGCATTTTTTGCCAAGCAAGCTGCAATTTTTCTTCGTCAATATTTACTTTGGGCTGTACATAATTGCGGATAAAAAAACTAATAGCAAATACGATACAAATAAGGGAGATAAGCCCAATAACACCGTATTGTTCTTTGCGTGAGAAGGTGAAGAAGGACTTGGGAGGGTTATTCATTTTTTATCACAACTATCCGAACTAATTTTCAAGAGGAATAAAAATAATAAATATCCGCTAATTCGACAAATTATTGATTTAGTACCTGCTCACATTCTTCAAGGCTGCATACAGCAACATCAATCAGACAAAGGCTGTTCTCGTTACCGAACTTATGATCAGTTTGTGGCTCAAACTTTCGAACAGCTAAAGGAGGACTGAAAATACATACCTGCTGGGACGATACTCTTGCCTTGCCAGATTTGGTCAACATTACCGA
>JASGCQ010000105.1 GCA_030054025.1 Phycisphaerales bacterium
CTTTGGAGAAAAGCAGTTCGACCGGCTGCTCGTCGCTGCCGTATCGTCTACTTGGCACCATAATAGGTACAATTACGGATAGTCATTTAAAAAATTATCTTTTGGGGTGATCAAAGACCCAACATTACCTGATTACAATTTTAAAAAAGGGGCTGTCCCAATAGTACACCCCCTTTTAAAAAGAAATTCAATCCTTATTTACCAAACCTTAGCTCTTAAACTATCGGGACGGTACATTTTATCTCCAGATTTAATACCAAATGCATTGTAAAATTCAACCATATTGCTCAATGGTCCATTACAACGCCACAAATTGGGAGAATGTGGGTCTGTTTTGATACGGCTAAACATTTCTTCGTCGCGCGTAGCAGCACGCCATACTTGTGCCCAACTCAAGAAAAAGCGTTGATCGGGCGTAAAACCATCAATTTTTTCATTGCTCTGTCCTTGCTTTGTTTTTTTGAAAGCTTCATAAGCGATAGCCAAACCACCTAAGTCGGCAAGATTTTCGCCCAATGTCAGCTGACCATTGACATGTACTGTATCCAAAACGGTATAGGCATTGAATTGGTCAACGACCATTCCTGTTTTAGCAGCAAATTTCTTAGCATCTTCGGGAGTCCACCAATTTTTCAAATTACCTTCTTGATCGTATTGACAACCTTGGTCGTCAAAACCATGGGTCATTTCGTGACCAATTACACCACCGATACCTCCATAATTCACCGCATCATCGGCTTGGTCAGAGAAGAATGGATATTGTAATATCCCCGCAGGGAATACGATTTCGTTGAAAGCAGGATTATAATAGGCATTCACAGTAGGCGGTGTCATTCCCCACTCTGTTCTATCTACAGGCTTACCTAAGCGGCTGATATTATAATTGTATTCGAAAGCCGAGGCGGCGATTACATTTTTGACAAAATCATTGCCTACTACATCTAGTTTAGAATAATCTTTCCATTTGTCGGGATAACCAATTTTTTTGATAAAGGTATTGAGCTTGCCCATCGCTTTTTGCTTAGTAGCATCACTCATCCAATCAAGGCGCATGATGCGGTCGCCATAAGTTTTTTGGAGGTTATTCACCAAATCCAACATACGTTTTTTGGCCTCCGGCTTGAAGGTCTTGTCCACATACATTTGGCCCAACAACTCTCCTACAGAACCATCCACTACTTTCAACATTCTTTTCCAGCGTTCTTTTTGCTCTTGCTGACCGCGTACGGTTTTGCCATAAAATTCAAAACGAGCATTGTCGAAATTTTTGCTCAAGAAAGCAGCCATACCATTTACCAAGTGGAATTTGAGATATACCTTCCATGCGTCTATTGGTGTTGCTTTTAATTGTTTGCTGACCTCTGCCAAAAATAAGGGTTGACCTACGATAAGGCTATCCTCTCCCTTTATACCTAATTGTGTAAAAATTTTGTTCCAATCCATATTAGGAGTGGTTTTACTCAATCCGGCAAGATTAAATTTATTGTACAACTTATATGGGTCGCGCATTTCTACACGGGTCATAGAGGCTTTTGCCAATGCTGTTTCCAAATTAAGGATAGCAGCAGCATTCTTGGCAGCAGTAAAATCATCGGCACCCATTAGATTGAATACCTTGTTGATATACATCTTATAGGCCTCGCGAATTTTCACAGTTCTATTATCAATATTGAAATAGAAATCTCTGTCAGGCATTCCAATGCCACTTTGGTATAACTGACATATTTGCTTCGTTACATTTTTATCGTCGGGAGATACATAAAAACTAAACACAGAACCAATTCCTTCGGAATGTTGCTTGACAATTTCTTTGATCAGGTCTTCGCTTGTTTTTATATCATCAATACGCTTCAACCAAGGATTGAGCGGGCTAATTCCAGCTTTCTCAATGGCAACGGTATCCATACTGCTGCGATAAAAATCACCTACCTTTTGATCAGCACTACCCTGCTTTGCATCTTTTTTAGCTGTAGCAGCATCCAATAATTCGTGTAGCATCTTGATGTTATTTTCTTCAAGAGTATTGAAACTACCCCATCTTGTTTCGCTTGCAGGTATCGGATTTTTCTTTAACCATGTACCGTTGGCATACATAAAAAAGTTGTCTCTTGGGCTTACCGAGCTATCCATATTAGCGGGGTCTAGCACTTTAAAAGTTACCCCATTGGCATCTTTGGAGCCGCCATTGGTAGTGTTGCTACAAGAAGCAAAAGCACAAATACCCATTATGGCAAGTAATCGTGGATTAAAATTCATAAACAAATTGGTTTTAAATTAGACAGCAAATGTAGTTGTAAATCCATCAATGTAAATGACCTTTTTTTAATCTGTAACGTGGAGCGGGGCGGCAAAATTCAAACTGAAATCATGCACTCCAATGTTCAGATTGGGATTATAGAAAGGATCACGGTCAATATATTTTTGCCAAAGCGACTTGAAAATATCAATTTCTCGCAAATGCCTTTCCCACGATTCTCGACTTTGGTGTGGGTGGCCTCTGGTTGCCGATTCGTAATGATAAAGCTCTACTTGAGGTAGATAAACATTATAATAGCCTGCTTCTATCAATCTAAGACAGAAATCTACATCATTGTATTCTACCTCCAAACCCTCGTTCATACCCTGCACTTCTTGGTACAGCGATTTTTTTACCATCAGGCAGGCAGCAGTAACCGCCGAAAAATTATTGACCGATTGTATATAATTGAAATATCCGGGTTCATCTTTAAACGCATTGACAAAAACATGACCTGCAACCCCACCCAAACCAACAATTACGCCAGCATGTTGTATCAAATCGTCGGGATACAAAAGTTTTACACCCACAGCACCTGTATGTTGCAATTGCGCATACGAAAGCATAGTGCTGAGCCAATCGGCTTGTATCACCTCTACATCATTATTCAGCAAGAGGATATATTCACCTTTTGATGCGTTCACGCCAATATTCATCAATTTGGAAAAATTGAAGGGAAACTTAGCTTCTATACAGCGAAAGAGATTGGGATATTGGTGATCGTACTGAGCCACCAATTCATCAAATTCAGCTGTGATGCTGTTATTGTTGAGTACAATGATTTCGTAATTTTTGTAACTCGTTAAAGATATAATGGAGTCTATCGTGTTTTTTAACAACTGAACATGGTCTTTGGTAGGGATGATAATGCTCACCATCGCACTTGTTTGTAAGTCATAATAAACCCGATAACCTCTCAAGCCTGACAGATAGCTAATAGTACCAGGGGTCCCCCTTCTCTCTAGTGCCTCTTCCAATGCTTTTTTAGCAGCTATATAAGCATAAGGTTTTACCTCCTCACTTTGCGCAGCAGACATTTCGTGAATACGCCAATGGTACAACACTTTGGGTATATGCCCGATACCTTTGCTACGCTCTGTGGCGCGCAAGATGAGGTCATAATCTTGACTCCCTTCAAAACCAATCCGAAATCCGCCAATATCATCCAATATGGTTTTCCTTATCACTACCACATGGCCAAAATAATTTCTGGACAGAAGACTATGCGGAGCCCAATCAGGTTTGAAATGGGGCATAGAATGAATATTATTTTCAGCAATCTTATCTTCATCGGAGTAGATGATATCTTGCTCGGGATACTGATTGATGTGCTTTACTACTTCGAAAAGGCAATCCAAGGACAATAAATCGTCATGATCCATAAACAGCACAAAATCGCCACTCGCCATTGCAAGGGCAGAATTGGACGATGCGGATATATGACCATTTTCGATACGAAAATGCACTTTAATTCTATTGTCTTTGAGCGAATACGTCTTCAATAATTTTTGCACCTTCTCATTCGGTGAGCAATCATCAGCAATACACAATTCCCAATTTTGATAATCTTGTGCCAAAACAGATTCTATAGCTTCTTTGAGATATTTTAACGGCGGATTATAGACAGGCATCACAATGCTTATCTTGGGTATTGTTTTGAATTGTTGTTTTTGTTTTTGAAAAAGTGTGGTTATTGCCTCTTTATTTTGTCGGATTTTTATCCAGTCATCATAGGTATCTATATGATTACCCTGCCGTTTTTCGTCTAAATAAATAATTCTTACCGGCCTATCCTCAGCAATAAGGTACACTTTTTTAAATGCACGCTTTGCAATTTTGCGCATTAAAGTAATACCCGGCTTACTAAAAGTAAAGATGAAAAATCGGAGTATTTTTTTAAGCCTTCCTGAACCCTTTGTATTTTTTTTGAAAAAAATCTTCTTGAGGCGACTAATCTTTTTACCCAGCTTGTAATGCCACTTATTTTCCAGAACATTAATTCTATGCTGTAACGTTCTACTCAAATCTGTAATCGCCTTTAATTCAGTTTTGGAATGTTGCAACAAATTCTGGATATTCCCCATTTTTTGATACAGTCTAGTCATCTCCTGTTGTGGCAAATGATGGCGACTAGACAAAAGCTGCATTAAGGCTTCTAAATGATTTTCAAAAATTACTTTATGCTTTGAAATTACTTGATGATAAGCCTCCTTATGGAGTATATGTTCTATCTTATTGTCAATTAAATTATTGTCAAGGTGTTTTTGGGCAATAGGTGCAGCAAAAGAACTGATTGAGGTGAGCGCATTTTCAGCAGCGCGAATCACGAAATCCCACAAAAAAACAGAGCTTTCTAATGCTGCATCAAAACCGAAAATAGAATTGTAAACCGACCGGCGACAGATTAATCCGTGCTCAATATCGTGGCTGGCAATAATATCAACGATATTCATCGAAGATCCTATCATTGCTTCCTCTAACGAAGCTTTGTAAAAAATCAAGTCCGCGCACTCGTTTTTACCTTCCAGAAATTTGAAGGTAGAAGAAATATTAATCTGCAATTTTAGGTTATTGAAAAACACATATTCCTTTTCGGTGCTTGTAGCTATTTGATTCAATTGGGATACAAGATTATTGCCAACAGAATAATTAATAGGTACATCTGTTAGTTGCAATTCTGCTACAATTGAGCGCAATTCTTCTTCGTCCTTCGGCAAGCAAATTAGATTGATCTCGGGCAGGCAAAGCCATGAATTCTGGATAGAGCGTAATTGGGTTATTAAAGACTCCCTGTAGGCTAAGCTCATATATTGTATTATAACACAAAACCTATCTCCGACAAATAAAGATTTTGTTTCAGACAAAAAATCATTTTGCATCAAGGCATCGTTTAAGGTTTTGGAGACAAAATTTTGAGCAGTCATTTCGTTTTCGAGACCTTCATCTTCTGGTTCAGGTATAAAATCAAATTTCAAAGCGGATTTGAATGTAAAAGGAAGCAGTGGAACAATATTTTTCGCATTATGTACCAACATTTTGGCATTGATTAAGCATACCAAACCTTGATGTTCACTTTTGAAAGCTAACATCTTTTCATAGTAGGGGCTTAATAAGCCATCAGACTCTTCATAAATGAAAATGGAGTATGCTTTCGGCGAAATCGAAGATAGTGTTAGTTGAAAAAATTGCTGATAATTACACAAAAGCCCCCAAAGTTTTCCGTTATCCTTATGCTCTTCCAATTGCAATTTAATTTTCAAAAAATCTTCATTGGCGTTCCTATATTGAGCGTCTTGCGCAGAAGCTAAACTATGAGCAACCCTAGGATTGGTAAAATAATTATTTTGATGAGTGATGGGTTCAAAAATTCGGGCATATTGCCGTGATACATCAAGATTTTCAGATAAGAGAAAAGCGAATAGTGAACCTATGTATTGAGAAGGCGCAATAATAAAAACAGGAACTTGACCGATGTTTATTGTCGCTTTCAAAATAGTTGTCTGTATTGATTGCATATCGTGTTTACGTTTCCTTGATTAATGATAGTTCCATTTTCGAGCAACAAAGCTTTGTCGCATAATTTTTCTACCTCGTCCGGAAAATGGGATACAAAAATAATAGTCTTACCCAAAGACTTTAGTTCATAAATTTTTTGAACACACTTTTCCTGAAAACCTTTATCGCCAACTGCCAACACTTCATCTATGATTAAGATATCGCAATCATTAGCCAAAGAAATAGAAAATGCCAAACGTGCCAGCATTCCTGCCGAATAACATTTTGCAGCCATATTCAGCACCTCATGGCTAAGCTCAGAAAAAATACAGATATCATTGATTTGTTCAGCCATATTTTTAGACTGACCATATAAAGCCAATAAGAGTTTTATATTTTCAAATCCCGTCAATTCAAGCTCTAGCCCCGCCCCGATAGCCAATATGGGCGCAATTGAGCCATTAACCACTACCCTGCCCTTTTGTGGCTTTATAATCCCTGCTATAGCGCGTAACAAAGTGCTTTTCCCAGAGCCATTTCTACCCAAAATACCCAAAGACTGTCCTTTATCTAATTCAAAACTGACATCATGCAAGATGGGTTTGAGTGTAAACGGATTTTTACGAAGAGTTAGCAAGTCTTTGACAGAATGCACGCCCACATTATTGTGCCAATAACTAAGCGCAAGATTTTCTACCAAAATCAATTTGTCGTTCATCTCCATTTTATATTGCTGCAATAAATTGATTTTTCAGTTTGTGAAACAAAAACAACCCGACACTTAAACTGAGCATAGCCAGTGTAGCGCATTGTATCCAAATAGTCCAAGAAAGCGCACTCGACTCGTAGAGCACAGTTCTGACCAATTGAATAAAATAATAAATCGGATTGTACCTGATGATAAAAACAAAACGCTCCGGAATCATAGATGCAGGATAAGCGATAGGCGTGAGATAAAACAAGGCAGGCTGGATGGTATTCCACAATATGCCTACATCGCGCAAAAATACATTGACGGATGAGAGCACCAATGTAATACCGAAGCTAAAACAAGAAAATAATACAATACAAGGCAACAAAAGAAACAATCTGGCACTGTACTGCATCCCAAACCAATACATCACCACGAAATAAACCATCAAAGTGAGCAAAAAATTAAATAACTCACTCAGCAATTCCGATAAAGGCAATAATATCAAAGGCATGCGAACCGCCTTAATAAGACCCGCCGAACTAATAATATTCTGTACCGATTGTGCCGTAAGATTGGAAAAGAAAAACCAAAAAATAAGTCCCGATGTTACATACAAGACATAATTACTGACCGTGATAAATTGAGCACTAAAAATGACAATAAATATAAGTAAATAAATCAAAGGTTTTATAAAACCCCACAAAAAACCAACTAACGAATTTTTATACCTTAGAATAACATTTCTCTTCGAGAGTGCATATAGTCTTGCAATAATTTGCATAGTTTTTTTAATTTAATTGCAAGCTGCTAGTTAAAAGAAGGGCTGATAACCCGCAATATTACATAAAATATTTTTAACCCAAATTTTGCAGTAGCGGTAGTTTTGAATCATCTGCCCCAAAAAAAACCTCCTTTTTGAAGATCTATTTTTTATTTTTTTAGATTGATAATCAAATGTTTGCGTTGTATTTTTTCTACTGATTTGCAGTTGAAATTTCCCCAAAAACGGTCAATAGGTACCAACTGCAAAATCTAGGTTAAAAAAGCCTTCGATAATTATCGAAGGCTTTTTTTAATCAGGCTCAAAATGAATGAGGATACGCAATCAACTCGTCCATGAGCGTAGCATATTAGTGTTTGATTACTTTCAGGTGCACCGTATTCCCATCGTTCTGCACAATACGAACAAAATACAATCCTTGAGCCAAGGCAGCTAAGCGCAAAACACGATATGCCCCATTCGATTCTTGCTCCACAT
>JASGCQ010000106.1 GCA_030054025.1 Phycisphaerales bacterium
TGCTACTGGATTGGACATAATATCTTATATAGCAAAAATCGTGCCAAAGTGTTGTTGAATTGGTATTAGATAGCTGTTTAGCATAATTCTTTTATAATCCTTATTCTTTATTCAGTAAACTGCGGAAATAGTCTTTCCATTCTTCCTCGCTTAATAGCGATTCTAAACTGCGAAAATTACTCTGATTTGTTGTTTTTGGATAAAGTTTTTTGATTGCTGTAAATCTGGCAATATCCGTATCTAACTTCTCGACCATTTTTTGGCATTGCTCTGTACTAAAACAATATTGATTTGCAGCTTCTAGAATCAACCCCAATTTCTCATCCTCTGTTTTTTTAGCACTAATATGATTATTCATTTTTAGGAAATTGAGTACAGATATTTCACCTTTACAATCACTATTAATAATCTTTGGCGTAGAGATTTCATTTGCAGTATCTTTAGCTGGTACGTCTTTTTTTACTATACTTTCTTTTGTAGTATCCCGAAGGGCATTATTTTCAAAAAAGATATTCTGAATAAACGTTGGTTTGTCTGTGCCTGCTATTCCCACAACAGTTGTATCAATTTTGTCTATTTCAGCTTGCACAACTGGCTTCGCTTTTCCTTTGGGTAGTTCTATTACAGTACCAGCTTTAATCGTTTCATTTTTGGTGATAGCTTTTATGTCTGATTCTTTTGTTACAGCTTTGATTGGTGCTACGCTAGGCTTTTTTGTATTCTCAATAAATTTTATTGTTTTTATATTCATATTATTGAGTACTGTCGGTAAATGATCTTCGGCAATATCATTATTCGGTTTGAGATAAAAATTCTGCTCTACATCATACAGTGAAAAGCCTTCTACCTTCTTTTGTAACACGAAAGCTCTTTTCCCGTTTTCGGGAACTAATATTGAGAACTGTAAGGGTGGAAATTCATTCTGTTGAAACAATATTTCAATACTCACGGGGCCAGGAGCCAGTCGGGAAATGAGTGCATAATTTTTACCATAGCGAGGCATCATCACTCCTTCTAACTTTGTGTAAATAGGTATTTTTTTGTCTCCTTGAATATATACATACGAAAAGTCCTGTGCCTCTACCTTGAAAGAGTGATTAAGGCTTAATGTCAATAAGATAAAGAGTAGTATATTTTTGTATTGACTCATTGTTTTTTTTTATTCCATTTCTATTAAAATAGCTCCTTTTTCCACAGCACTTTTTTCTTCTACCCTAATAAATCTTATGATAGCAGAGCTTGTTGCTTTCAATACATTTTCCATTTTCATTGCTTCCAGTATCAGCAATGTATCACCTTTGTTTACGGTCTGACCGGGCTCAACTAGAATCTTCAATATCATGCCAGGCATTGGGGCTTTTAAGGGCGCAGCTTTTTGTTGTACATTGAGGTTAATTCCCATCCTATTGAGTAGGATGTCAATATCCTCTCTGATGCCAATTGTATAACGATGTTCATTAATTGTTAAAACAAGTTCTTTTTGCTCCTTGTCTATTTTCTCAACTTGTGCGGTATAACTTTTATGGTCTAGTAATAGACTGGCTTGTCCATTGCTTTGCCATTCTATATCCGAATGAATCTCAATTCCATTCATCTGCCATTGTTGGTCATTTTTGACGACATCAATCGGTAAATTGCCATTTACTGTTATTTGCATAGATTAATTTTTTACTTGCCTAAATACAACGCAAAAATAAGCTTTTAGAACATTAAGTGTTGTAAGCCATAATATCGCCCTCTTCATTAAGGTATAAAAGCTGTTCTTCAATCATTTTTCTAATGATTTGGGTGCTTTGATTTGTGTTCTCATTTCCAATCAATAGCAGTAATTCATTTAGGGATAACGTTTTGTGTCTTTGCAGCAGATTCATGATTACGTCCATTAACATTTCGGGCTTAAATTCTGCAGTATCATGCGCTAAACAAATGGCGCAATGGCTGCAATAATCGGTAGCGTTTTCGTCGAAATAATGAAGTAAAATATGGTTGTGACAAATTTCTTTATTGTTCAAAAAATCAATCATTATATCAGTCCTTCGTTGATGATTATTGCGCAGACGTTTTATTCTTTTGCGATTAAGAATGAGTTCTTGACTCGGTACACGATAATGATGAAAATACAATAGTGCTCCGTCTTTTGCTTTTTGGTAATGAATAATATTCATTTGTTGCAATTGTTGTAGCGATTGCTCTATATCTTCCTTTTGCATCTTTAAATACCTTGCCAAGCTCAACAGATGAATGCTAGTAGGATAGTGAAAGATGCCACTATACATTCTTAGCAAGCCTGTAGATACGAGGCCTAATATGGGATATCTTTGATGAATATCATCAAGGATTTGCCGCTCTACCACAAACCGAACGGTGGCTGGTCGAAATAAGGATTCGCTTAATGTCCACAAGCCTTCTTGAGCCAACAAACGTAGAGCATGAGTTGTAGGCAGTGCTTCAAGTTTGAAGTTTTGGATAAACTTTGCTAAGTCGAAATCAAAATATTTATTGGGTTCGGTGCCGCTTGCTATTTGCAAAAAATCACAAATGCATTGATATACTTTTCGGAGAAAAGATTCAGGCGGAAAATAAATTTCTGTACTGTTTCTTAAACGTTCTATGTCTGAAGAATGGTACAAACAAATTGCTTTTGCGGCTTTACCATCTCTTCCGGCTCTGCCTGTCTCTTGATAATAGGCTTCTAAATGCTCTGGAGTATCATAATGAATGACAGTTCGCACATCAGCTTTGTCAATACCCATGCCAAAAGCATTTGTAGCCACTATCACAGCTATTTTGTTTTTTGTCCATAATTCCTGCGCCTCACTCCTGCCTTCTTTAGACATGCCTGCGTGGTAAGCTATAGCACTGATATTGTTTTGTCGTAAGAGTAATGCTAATTCTTCTGTTTTTTTTCTGCTCCGACAATAGATGATGCCGCAATGAGGATTTTCTGAAAAATATCGAACAATGTATTGCTGTTTATTTTCAGAGTAGTGTATGCTATAAAAAATATTTTCTCGCTGGAAACTTTTCCTAAAAATAGCGGCATCTTTAATATCTAATTGCTCTTGAATGTCGAGCAATACATCCTGCGTTGCACTTGCTGTTAGTGCCAGTATCGGTACTGTTTTCCACACCTCACGCAAGGTTTTGATTTGTAGAAAATCGGGACGAAAATCATGCCCCCATTGCGATATGCAATGAGCCTCATCTACGGCTATCAGGCTCAGATTGAGATAGGGTAGTGCATCTTTGAATGCTTTGCTTTGTAATCTTTCGGGAGCTAAATATAATAATTTGAATGCCCCTTTTTCTGCATCCTCTAATAGCTGTGCTACCTCCTTATAACTTAGCCCTCCATGTAAATAGGCGGTCTCAATTCCTCTTGCTTTCAACTGTGTCACCTGATCTTGCATCAGTGATACTAAAGGCGACACAACAATTGTCAGTCCATGTAAAACGATAGCAGGAATCTGAAAACACAAGGATTTTCCCCCGCCGGTAGGGAGTAGTGCCACGCAATCTTTACCAGCAAGAATACAATTGATTATCTCTTCTTGTAGCGGTCGAAATTGGTCGAAATGCCAATATTGTTTTAATACAGATTGCGGACTGCTCAATTTGATTTAATAAAAAATAGTTGAAGCAATCCCTTCTTTTATTATTAAGCCAGAAGATACTGCTTTTGTAAATAAAGTCTCAATTGATTGTGTGCCAAGTACTCCAAGATTCGTTGTAAACTCATTGACATACAGTTGAATGTGTTGACGCATCACTTGTTCATTCATTTCTTGTGCATTCGCTTGTACAAAGTCAGAAAGGTTGGGATAGTTTTTCCAAGAGTGCAAGATACTCTCTTTAATCAGTGCATCTACTTGAGCAATAAGATCATGTTCAAAACTTCTTTTCATTACAATACCTCCTAGAGGGATGGCGGCACTCATGGTGTTTTCCCACCAATCGCCTAAGTCAATTATTTTGAACAAGCCCTTTTGCTCATAAGTGAATCTACTTTCATGGATGATTAAACCTGCATCAAATTGTTCATTCAAGACTGCATCTTCGATTTCGCTAAATACGATTTCGTTTTTGTTTTGCGCTAATGGTGCTGCCAAACTGAGCAGCAAATTTGCTGTTGTTTTTGCACCCGGTATGGCAATACTGTGGTCTGCAATGTCTGCAAAGTTGATTGGCTTTTTGCTCACTAATAAAGGTCCTACCCCTTTACCCAAGGCACTGCCCGAATGTAATAATGCGTAGTCTTTAGTAAGATTCAAATAGCTGCCATAGCTTAGTTTGGTAATGTCAAGCTCATTTTTGTAGGCCATTTGATTGAGCGTTTCCACGTCTTCCATAACATAATCGAATTTTAATCCTTGATTATCTATTAATCCATTGACTAATGCATCAAAAATAAAAGTATCGTTGGGGCAAGGGCTGAAACCTAATGTTAGCTTCATAATTGTATATTTTTTGAATTAAGAGATTCGATTAAATATTGGTTCAAATGCTCAATTGCCAATTTGATTTGCCACATATTTTTATTGCGAGGTGTCACATAATTGGAGATAGCCCTTATTTGTAAAAAAGGGATTTGGAATTGCAGGCATGCATAGTGAAATGCAATACCTTCCATGCTTTCGATACTGCAAGCATTTTTTTTTTGCCGTTTGTCTATTGTATCACTTTGTCCACTTACGGTATTCACGCTCATAGAGCTGACCATATTCAATTTAACTCCAAAATGATAAGGATTATGATTTATGAGTTTGCCTTCACTATAGGGGAAGCTATTGTTTTCAATAAAGCCCATTTCCATAATGTCTATAAAAGTATCATTGTCTTCTGCACCTAAATCTCCATATTGCTCGGATGCAACACCTACCAGCGAACCTAATGCGAGTTGGGTATCAAAAGAACCTGCTATGCCTGCTTGTATTGCCGCATCATAGCCATGCTGGGTAAAGTTTTTGGCTAAAGTGAAAGCTGTGTTCATCATTCCAACTCCACTTAGTACCACATCGATATCGTACGTTTCATTTTGAAAATTATTAGGTGATATTATATGATAATTAGCCTGCAAAAAACGATACAATGGTTCAATTTCGGGAGCTGTAGCCGCAGTTATTATTATTTTTTTCATTGCTACTGCAAAGAAAGACAATTTTGTCAAACGAGCGAAGAACCCCTAATTTTGTGGCTCAACTTTATCAAATGGTTTACTTAACTCGTGTAGAGCATTTTAATGCTGCTCACAAATTGCAAAATCCGAATTGGACAGAAGCTGAAAATATTAAAATATTTGGCAAATGTGCCAATGCCAATTGGCATGGACATAATTATGAACTTCATGTTACGGTAAAAGGCAATCCCAACCCAGAAACAGGGTTTATATTTAATGCAAAAGAGCTTGGGCAACTGATGAAAGAGCTCATTGTGGAGCAAGTGGATCATCGCAATCTTAATTTGGATGTGCCTTTTATGAAAGGAAAATTTACCAGTGCCGAAAATTTGATTATTGGCATTTGGGACGAATTGAACCCACATATCGAAAAAAGAGGCGCATCGCTGCATAAAATGCTGCTCAAAGAGACTCCCAATATATATGTAGAGTACTTTGGATAATAAATGTTGATAGCACTATAAGAATCTATTTAAAATTTGTTCAGCGATTCAGCTAATTTTTCCATTACTAAATTCAATCCATTGGCATTCAAAAAAATAGAACAATACGATAAAGAAACCACTGAAGGCTTAATTGAACACTATGCTGCATCTATGCACTTGCTTGGTGAAGACATTAATCGGGAGGGTTTGCAAAAAACCCCAGAGCGAGTTGCTAAGGCGATGCAATATATTACTCAGGGCTACCAAATGGATGCCAAAGAAATACTCAATTCTGCTAAGTTTCACGAGGCCTACAACGAAATGGTGATTGTGAAAGATATTGAATTATACTCTTTGTGTGAACACCACATGTTACCTTTTTTTGGTAAAGCGCATGTCGCTTATATTCCAAATGGAGTCATTACTGGTTTGAGTAAAATAGCTCGTGTGGTGGATTGTTTTGCTCGCCGTTTGCAAGTACAGGAACGAATGACACACCAAATATTGGATGTTATCCAAGAGACATTAAATCCAATGGGTGTGGCAGTGGTGATTGAAGCAAAGCATTTGTGTATGATGATGCGTGGTGTGCAGAAGCAAAATAGTGTTACTACAACATCCGCATTTAGTGGAGCCTTTGAGCGTAATGAGACACGCAGCGAATTTTTGCGACTAATCGCCGCAGATTTGCATTAGGTTTTCCCCAAAAACCTATTATCTTTGCCGCCCTTACATAGGAAATTCGGGATGTAGCGCAGCCCGGTAGCGCACACGTCTGGGGGGCGTGGGGTCGCAAGTTCAAATCTTGTCATCCCGACTTGACTGGACGAGGTAGTGGAAACATTACCTCGTTTCTTTTTTGACCCATCTAAAAACCCTTGACAGCCCTGCAATACAGGAAAACACGCTGTTTACTTTTTCGGTTCGAAATGCCCCTTTTTCAAGATTATACTAAACCCCTTCTGGGAACATCAGTTTTTGCAACACTTCTTTCTTGACTGCGGGGCTGGAACGCCATACTGTAGCAACTTCTGATGAAAGAAGCAACGCCTTTTCGAGATATTTTTCGAGGTTCGAACTGTTTCGGCTACATGCCTGCATTGATTGGAGAATTTCACCCTTCTTTTCAACGTACTTCACCCTGAATTTTTGGTACGTTGCTTCATCCATCAGTTGCTTAACAAAGTAGCTTTTTCCCAGATTGTCAAGAGAACCCTGCACCTCATTAAGGTTTTTTTGCAGGTCTTTCGGCAACTGTTCGTCACCCTTATTGCGCTGTTCAGATAACATAGCCATTTGTGTACGTAATGGTGCCATTAATCATGGCTTGATGGCATAGCTGCTGATGAAATCGGGAAAATGCTCATTCATACGTATTGCATTCTGATTGCTGCGGCATCCGACCGTCCAGCATTTGTAGTAATAGATTCCTTTGTCTTTAACGAGATAGCCTGTGTAGGCAACGCCACAACGCTCACACTTGGTGAACACTTTTAGGGGTATTTCATCCCTTTCCTTCTGGTGATAGACGACAAATTTAGTGCCTGAATTGGCTCTTATTTCGTTGAGCCGCAAAAAAGCTTCCTGGCTAATAAGTGCAGGGTGCTTCCCCTTCACTACGCCACAAGGACTGGAATATGCCATCAATAATGTTGTGAAACTATACATTTAGTTTACCATGATAAAACAGGATAGCAGCTTTAAAATTTTCAAATGTTCTGT
>JASGCQ010000107.1 GCA_030054025.1 Phycisphaerales bacterium
CGCCTAAATCTTATTGCTGCTATCTGTAATTTTCAATTAGGTTAGAGGTCTAATACAGCAGGGTTGTAAGGTGGTCTTTGAAACTTAGTTTTTTGGGAAACTTGTCGGCATCGTGCTGCTTGCAGGCAGCTTGTATTAAACGGTCATCAATCAAAGAAAGCATTTGGGTAAATATCGGCTGTTCGGGCATAATCGCTACTTTTGCTCCTATCAATGTTGTTTCTTTAGTTGCAGCAAAATTGAGAAAGGATGGCACAATAGCCACCCTTATTGTGAAATTTACCTCAGACAACAGTAGTTTTTATGCTTTATTATGTACATAAAAAAAGCAAGCCGTAGCTTGCTTTTCCAAATGTAATTATGATATAAGATTAGATAACTTTAACGTTAACTGCATTTAAACCTTTTTTACCATTTTGCACTTCAAAGGAAACCTTGTCGTTTTCGCGAATCTCGTCATATAGACCAGAAACATGAACAAAGATGTCCGCACCACCTGCTGACGGTGTAATGAAACCAAATCCTTTAGTTTCGTTGAAGAATTTTACTGTACCTTCTTGCATTGTAATTTAAAATAAAAAATTAATAAAGAACGAAGTTAGTGTATTAAATGCAATAAAAACGGAAAAATAAATATTTAACCTAAAATACTTTTTGCATTCCTCATTCCTATTTCATGGTTTTGGTGATGAATTCCCAAATCATATACATAGCAATTTGCGTAGCAGTCTCTTTATTTTGAATCCTGTCGTAATGCAATTTGTATTTTTTGGACAGTATCTTTCCTTTGCCCAAAATAGCAATAAAGACAGTGCCTACGGGCGATTGGTCTTCATAATTGCTGGGGCTGAATATACCTGTTATACCCAAACCGATGTCGCTATGTAATTTGTTGCACGCCGCCGCCGCCATGGCTTCAGCAACATCGGCACTTACTACTCCTTTTTTTTTGATAAAATCTGCATCAATGCTCAAAACATTAACTTTAGTTTGTGTGGCATAGCTCACAATCGCCCCTTTGAAATATGCCGAAGATCCATTGACTTGTGTAAGACGATGGGCAATATACCCTGCAGTACAGCTTTCTGCCAATCCGATGGTTAATTTGTTTTGCGTGAGCTGTTTGCCAATCAGATCTTCCATGGGCAGATCTTCAAAGCTCACCACATGGTTGGCAATACGTTGTGCGAGTTCGTCTCTATAATGCTCTGTTTCGATGACGAGGGCTTGTTCATCTTGCCCGTGTGCAGTGAGGCGCAATTTTACCGCATAGGGCGAGGGTAGATACGCCAATTTAATATGAACGGGCAAAGCCTCTTCGATATCTTTTATTTTTTCTGCCAAAAAACTTTCGCCTTCGCCAAAGGTGAGAATATTGCGATGAACAATGGCACTGCTTAGTTGGAGTTTTTTTTCGAAAAATGGTAATATGGTTGCCGTCATCATCCCTTTCATCTCGAAAGGTACGCCCGGCATCGAAACGATGAATTTCCCTGCTTGCTCGAAAAGCATACCCGGTGCAGTACCCAACTCATTCGGAATAACAGTACACACATCAGGCACTTCGGCTTGTTTCAGATTGCGCTCAAGTAATGGTCGGTTTCTGCGGGTAAACATCGCTTTGACATGCGCTAAAACATTTTCATCAACAATCAATGTGCCGCCAAAAAAATCACACAATACGGGCTTAGTTACATCATCGGCGGTAGGGCCTAATCCTCCGGTCAATAATACAATGTCGGCTTCCTCCAACTCCTCTCTAAGCGTATTGACAATGGCTTCTTTGGTGTCGGACACTGCAATCCGGCGATATACGTCTATACCGATTGCGTTTAATTGTTGGGCAATCCATGCCGAGTTGGTATCTATCACTTGACCGATGAGTAATTCATCACCAATAGTAATAATCGTTGCTTTTGCTGACTTCATTAGATGTTTGGGCTAAAATAAGGTGCTAGTTTCTCTTGTAAAATAGGAGGAATGCCTGCTTTTTTACGTGCTGTGATGTCAAAAAATACCAAAGTGGTCAGACCTTTATTGATCAGTTTGTTTTGTTCGTTGTATAGCTCGGAATGAAATTGTATAAAGGCACCTTGCGGCAGCTCTTTGATGATTGTTTTGACCGTAATTAGCTCGTCATAAAATGCAGGACGCAAGTATTGTAAATTACATTCTGCCACTGGCAAAGCAATGCCTGATTCCTCCATTGCTTTGTAAGTGAGTCCTAGCTGGCGAATAGCATCTGTTCTGCCTACCTCGTAGTATAGTGCGTAATTGCCATAGTAGAGATAACCCATTTGGTCGGTTTCTCCATAGCGCACCCTTATTTGAATTGTAGATTCGTACATAGTGTGAAATAGGCAGCAAATATAATTGCTTTGCGGTGTGTTTTAGTTTTGGATGAAAACAAACAGCGCAAAACCCGAATTAAGGTTTTGCGCTGCTGTCTGGTCATTAGTTTTTATTTATTTTCCTGCGTATGAAATACTGAACATGTTTTGATAATTATCCGAAATCTTTTTTGCCATTACTCCGGGCATGGTTACCGAAGAATTAATCGAAAAATCAATAACATTTGTTGTGCCAAAAAGCTTTAGAGCATCAGCATTTAAGTGTATGTGATTACTATCTCCATTTACGGTAATGGTATTGGGAAAATTTATTGTTATTGTTTTCAACACGCTATTTGTTCCCGAAAAACCTCCTATATGAAATGCCAATTCATTTCCGGGGGATTTTGATTTTGGTGAAACACCTTCCAGTTTGAGCATAATGTAGCCTGAGAGCCAACTCCAGAACATATTATTGGCGGGGTCTAATGCTCCTGTTTGAGCCCCCGATACATTTCTCAAGCTATCTACACCAATGGTATAGCTTATCGAATTGTAAACACCGGCAGGTACATTGCTGAGTGTAATGTTCATCGAGCTGGATAATGACTGCTGAAGCAAATGATAACTTTCGATTTCTGAATAACTCGTTCCGTCAATTTTATTGACTTTAATATTACTGATGTAATAATTGAATTTCGAAACAGTAAAAGAGTCATTATTCTGATTTTTGTACCAACTGCCATCCATTTTGAGGGCACCTCCACCTACAGTATTAGTAAATTCGAGTAAAACTTTGCCACTGCTTGTTGGAGTGCTTGATGGCTTATCTGCTTTTCTGCATGAAGCCATTAGGGTCAATAAACACAATAGGCTGCTAAATTGTAAGATTGTCTTTTTCATTTTGATTGATTTTTAGTGAGATGTTGATTGTTTATTTTGTGGGCATTCCTATATACTTGTAGGAGTATTGAAAGTAAAATGATGATTGCCAAAGCGATTGTTGCGAGCCATCCCATTTGCTTGAAATAGGGCATCACTTTAGGAATTGCTGTCAAGAGCGAGAGGGCGGCAATTGCCGACAAAAATGCAATGCCTATAATTTTAAAAGGATTATTCATGGTGTTTTTTAGTTTGATTTGAAATGAATGATTTTAGAACTCCCATTGCCATCATGGTCTGCCTCTACATCTAATGTTAATTGCAGGTTGGCATTGCTACCTAAGGTATTGACCCAAAAGGTGTCAACAACAAAAGATGACCCATGCACATGTGCCTCAATATCAAAATAAGTGGTTTTACTTAGGGTATCACTTATCTTTATCGCATAGCCGTGCAATTCGCTGATATAATCGGCTGTTGCGCTAATAAATACAGTATCCCCTTTTTTGAAAACTTGAGCTTCTGCTGGTTTGCTGATTTTGATATTTAGTTTGCTGCTATCAAATCCATGACTATCTTTTTTTTGACAGGCACCTAATAGAATGATGCAGCATAGTGCAATTATAATGTTGTTGTTTTGCATTGCTAGTTTTTAAAATAAAAGAAAGAAACCGCTCTCAAAGCGCACATTTGAATGCACATAGCCCGAGGCGTAATGTTGGTAAAGGGGTATTTGAAATGTAGCTTTAAATCCTATTTTTTTATAAAAAAGCTGAGTGCCAATACTGGCAAAATTCATAATACCTCCTGTTTTTTCGTTCAACCATTTTTTACTGTAATTGTCATAGTCGTGTAGAGCGTATTCGATTTTCACACCTGCTTGAGGAACGATTGTGATATGTTTTCGCTCTATCCAATAAAAGCAAATAGCTGAAGCATTAAGGCGATTGCCAAATTTGTATTGCCAAGCATTTGCTGTGGTCAACAGGTAGCTTAGGTCAATATTGTAGCCCCATTTTTCTACTTTTTGCGTATAATTGGCATTAGCAATAAAGTCCCAAGAACCACTTCCTGTTTGCGCATTGGGTAAGGAATTATTGGCGACATTCGGATTGTATTTTCCGGTAGGGAATTTTATCCCAATACCCATTAGCAGCAAACGTTTGTTTTCGCTCCGTTGTTTGAACGGAAATGACACATTGCCCATAAGCGTGGCATCACCAATACCATTATTTACTACGCTGTTTTCGCTATTTTGGTTAGCACTATGGACATAGGGAACGAAGGCAAAGAGTTGCACTCGTTTCGCAATTTGATAACGTCCCCATATTTGGGTGTTGGTAAATTGTTGCTCCGTATGTTCGTCGGGCTTTCCAGCAAATAATGAGGGATGATTGCTAATAGAGCTACTGTACGAATATTGCAAGCCAACAAAATGCTTGGAAAACTGAGGGAGTAATCCGAGACTTTGGCTGCTGACACTGGATCCGCATACATCACAAGCAGATAGCATCGGCACATTACTCGTTGCCAACAGCAAGAATAATATGCAATTTTTGATTCGCATACACTTAGTTATTTACAGTAAAGAATCCCCTATGAAGGAATATAGGGTAATAAAAGTCTATACTGTAAACCTGGGTGGATGAAAAATGGATTTTGTTATCCCGCTATCAAAAAGATGGGGTAAGATGGCTCGTTTTACCGAACTATTTTTTGGATTAAAAGTTATTGCGGCACTAATATTTTGGGGCAAAACAAAAGAAACACCTGCACCTCGATCTTCTTTTCCGGGCAGATTTTTTTGACCTTTTTGTTCTATATCATCTACATTTTTCAGTTGCTTAGTCAGTACGCATTTACCACAACAAACCAATTCAGGTCTGTTTTTGTTTTCGCAAAGGGTAGCAGCTATGTATTCTTGATTAATCTCGAACCAAGCATAGATAGAGAGCCTGAGTACCAATTGGCAACTCAAACACAACATTAATACCAGAGCAGTGAGTTTATTCATTTTATTTCGGCAAAGGTAAATCTTTGAATTGATAGGCAACAACCTTTAGACGATTGTTTTCAAAAAAGCCTTTGCTCTAATTTGAAATTGTGAATGAAGAATTTACAGTAGGGGCATAAATCTATCTTGCAAGCAACATTTCCTTCAAAATATGCTCGGCTAGGATTAAATCTTCGGGGGTGGTAATTTTGATGTTATTCTTTTCACCACTAACTAAATTGACAGTATGCCCCATGCTTTCCACTACTGTGGCTTCATCGGTAAAAGAGCTATGGTATTCTTGCTCGAAGGAGGGGAGCAATATATTGCTCAGGAAGGTCTGGGGTGTTTGTATAATGCGCAATAAATCTCTGTTGATGGCAGCAGAACCATTTTGATTGAGTACACGTACACTATCCGTCACCGGAAGGGCTGGTATAGCATTGGTACTTTGCTTGGTTTGCTCAATACAGCGATGAATCAAATTGCAGCTTACAAATGGACGAACGCCATCGTGTACTAAGACGGTGGCATCCATGGGTATACCTTTTAGTCCGTTCTTTACACTATCATATCGAGTGCCGCCACCACTTACCACAGTTAAATCTATTCTTTCTTCGAAATGTTGCAAAACCATTTGCAACTTGCTGATATCGTTTTCAGGCAATACCAAAATAATTTGTGCTTGCGGTACGGCAGCAATAAATGAGGCAATCGTATAGTACAAAATAGGTTTGCCATGAAGCGGTAAGAATTGCTTGGGTAATGCCATACCCATTCTTGTGCCTTGCCCACCGGCAACGATGACTACAAATATTGGGCTATCGGATAGATTACTGTTCATTCAAATCCAAAAATAGGATTAATGTGGAATTTGTTACAAAAACTAAAAGGTCGTTTGCTCAAATGAACAAACAACCTTTTTAAAATATGATGACAACAAAATGGAGATTAAGCCAATTTACCAATATGCACTGCGATACCTGATTTTAGGTTAGAGGCTTTGTTCTTGTGTATGATATTACGTTTAGCCAATTTGTCAATCATAGATACAACTTTAGGCAACTCGGTAGCTGCTTCAGTTTTATCAGAAATTGCTAAAAGTTTACGAATTGCGTTTCGGGTAGTTTTACCGTAATAACGGTTGCTATCGCGGCGCTTTTCGCTCTGCCTTACATCTTTTTTGGTTGCTTTATGATTAGCCATTGCTATTGAATACTTTTTGTAATTTTTTTATTTCGGAGGGCAAATGTAGGATTTTTATTTTATTCCAAACAATTTATTTTTTGCATTCAGAAACACATTTTTTTAAAAAAAAAGTATGCAAATCACAATTTGCATACTTTTTAGGGTTTGTCAACCAAAAGCAACTAGTTTATGGTAAGTGTTACATCACCACCTACATTTACCCAAGTGCTAGTTGATATTGATGGAGCACCCGCACATGGGGTGCCAATTCTTATTGGCGATGTACAAGCCAAAGGGCTACCCCAAGTTAAATTAGGTGAACACGCTGGAGCTGGAGCTCCTCCACTACCTGTAAACCAAGAAGGTATAATAAGTGCATACATCCACTCGAAACAACCTCGGACGCCATAATTGGGTGCTATACCTACAGCTGATGACAAAGGAGGCTCAGGCGCAGCAGTTAAACCAGCGTAGGGTATAACTCGATGCCAATTCCAATATTCAGGCGAAGTAAGAGTTACTCCAGGAGGCATCACAAAACGGATAGAGGTCAAGCCACAGGGCGCAAAACCAGAATAAGGAAAACTAGCATACAAGGTAACATCGACACTGCATGTAGATGCATTGATAACCGTCATTGACGAATACTGTGCTTTGCTGGCCATAGCGCACAAAAATAAAGCCGTAGATAATAGTAACTTTTTCATAACTTTAATAAGTTTTTTTAAAAATGTTGTTAAAAAATTTTGACAAGACAATATTAAGGCTTATTTTTGTATAAAAAAAAAAAAAATACGTTATGTATAACAAATCATTAACAATATTGTTTAGCTTCCTTTT
>JASGCQ010000017.1 GCA_030054025.1 Phycisphaerales bacterium
TGGGAAAACACAACGAGCATGAGAACAGAAGTAAAATTTCAATAAGTGCAGAAAGCAAAGAAGAAGCAGAGAAATTATTTAACGGACTTTCAGTAGGCGGACAAATTGAAATGCCTATCCAAGAAAATCCTTGGGGTTCATACTTTGGAATGTTTAGAGATAAATTTGGCTTTGAATGGATGGTGGACTTTGCCCCAAAATACAATGGGCAATCAGAAAAATAAAACAACGAACGCCCAACACGAACTGTGTGAAAAAAAATAATTGGGCTATATTTTTTGGGAGATCATTTTGGTATAAAGTACCTGATTTGAAGTTTTGAAAACTAAAATTATATTTTATTTTTATGCATGAAATGGCTCGCATATTTTTGTGTTGGCCAACATTTTAAAACAAAAATCAGCAGTGGTTTCGGGCAGACGGAATACGAATTTCCCAACCTGCACAAAGCCCTGTTCGTTAAGCGAAATTGTAGCCACCCCAAAAGCAAGAATGTGAATAATGTTACAGACTACAATCTTTACTGTGCTGTGCTTATTTTCTATAAAAAATACGGCAACCAAAAGAGCTGGTTTCGGGCATACTCGGCTTTTTGCCCGTCAATAATTCGTCCACCGCTTTTGCCAAAAAAGAATTAGCCTTTTCTGGCTCATCGCCATTATCATCAATCGCTCCTGCATACTCCACTACCCAAGCATTATTTGCTCTCCAAATCACAAAGGCGTGTGGAGTATGATTGGCGGCAAATGATTTGCCGACAGTTTGTGCTGCATCTTGCAAATAAGGGAAAGTAAATTCCCATTCTTTTGCTTTTGCTTGCATCAGATCAAAACGTTCGTCTTCATACACAATGGTATCCATAGAGTTGATGGCTACAAGTGGCACTCCTAAGGGTGCATATTTGCTGTTTAAATCATTCAATCGTTTAGGATACAGTTTAGCAAAAGGGCAATGATTGCAGGTGAATACAACGATGTAGCCTTTGGCATTGCTACTTAAAGAACACATTTGTCCATCAACATTAGGCAAGCCAAAATCAGGAACCGTTTTTCCAAGCATGGAAACTATTTTTTCTTTTGCGCCTCTGAAAGAAAGTAGTGTGCCCAAAATGAAACAACAAGCAACTATATAGTGCAACTTCTTCATTATTGCTTGAAGAATTTTTGGGTACGGATTGATTTAGTTTTCTTGTCCATCAACTGAACAAAATATTCGCCTTTAGCCAATGTCGCAATATCAATACCATCTTGAATTTGTGGCTGAGGAAGCATCAATACCGTTCTTCCTTGTACATTATAGATAGTGATATAATACACTTCATTTCTGGGGTTCTCCATCCTGATAAACAGTTTATTTTCCGCAGGATTAGGATAGAGCGTATAGTCCAATTCTTCTTTAATACTGTTTTGAATGCCCCCAGTATTCACTACTACAAATTGCCCCATCATTCCGCCGTCTTCGTGGTTGGCAAAATGACAATGGTACATAAAGGGATGTATCGGGTCTGCATAATCTTCGAATTTTGTAACAAAGGACACATTTTCATTTCGCGGCAAGAACAATACGTCTTTCCATCCCGATTCAAATGCACCAACAGCCGAAGCACTTCCATTTCTCGCAACAATTTTGAATTGAACATCGTGTATATGAAAGGTATGTCCAAAAACATTGTTATTGGTAATTGTCCATTTTTCGATGGCATTTAATCCCACTGTCTTATTAATGGTTGTAATTTTAAAGGGCGTATTATCCAAATCAAATGGTAATCCGCCAGGAGTACCATTAGTTACAGAAATGCTTTTTGTAGTGGTGGCAGAACTTCCCGTCCAATAGGTATTACTTTCTAAAGCTGAGGGTACAGAGGTGATAGGCGAAGCCGTGGATGCGACTACATTGATATGCAAAACACCAAAATCCTTGTTGTTCAAAAGGCTGCCAAATTCACCTGTAGTACCTGGTTCTCCTCCTGGAAATCCTAATGCTTTACCCGAGTTGAATGCTTTCAAATCAAAAGAAGATCCTATGGCATCACCACCAAGATTGACCATTATTTCTATACGCTCCCCTACTGCCAACATCACTCTCGTAACCGCAACAGGTGCATTGAGCAATCCACCGTCATTAGCAATGATGTAAAAGGTACGTCCATCACTAAAGCCTAAATCATAAGCACGTTCTATCTCTGCATTGAGGATGCGCAATCGTACATATTGCTTGGGCAAGCTGACTTGTGCATCGGGCGTACCATTCGAGAGCATATAGTCGCCATAAGAAGTGGCTACAGTTTGAAATTGATTTAATGTTGTATATCTCCTGCTGGTCAATACAAGGGGAATATCATCTACACCATAGCTGCGTGGCAAAGCCAAAGATGCTTCTTTAGCGTCGCGAACAATAATTAACCCACCCAATCCTTTGCTAATGTGTTCCAAAGTCATTTCATGTAAGTGAGGATGATACCAATAAGTTCCGGCTTGATTGGTTACTTTCCAATAGGGTTTCCAAAGAGTATTGGGAGGAATTACTTGGTGCGGACCACCATCCATTACTGCGGGCAAGTGCATGCCATGCCAGTGCAAGGTAGTCGTATCATTGAGCTTGTTGGTCACATTTATATGAACGGTATCACCTTTGTTTACAAAAAGGGTTGGCCCCCAAAAACTCATATTATTAATGCTTCCTGTAATGGTTTGATTCCCTGGACGCAATTGTGCAAAAGTATCTTTGAGTACTAAGTCAAAATTCGTTCCCGATAAGGTATCAGGTATTTTGAGGGTATTGTATTGTGCAGTAGCTTGAGAGCAAAGGGTAACACTCAACAATAGAGCGGGCAAGATTTTCTTCATAGTTATAAAATTACAAACCTTTTGACGACTATTTTATGCCTTTCCTTCGATAGGCTACAAAAGTGTAAAATTAATGACGTTGACTAGTCTTTGCTGACGAATGCCAATGTTACAATAAACTCTTTGTATGCTACTTCGTCTTCGCTCAGTATGACAAAGTGATTGTTTGTAATTTTTTATACACTTGGTATTATATACGAACAAAACCGCAGCTATGCTGCGGTTTTGTTCGTTATGATTTAAGTAGGTAGAGATTATCCTCCAATCGCTACGCGGCAGAAACTCACCACTTCAAGACCTGCTTCAGTAGATTTTACATATTCTGCTACTGTTTTGCTGTTATCTTTTACAAATTGTTGATGCAACAATGTATTGTCTTTGAAAAATCGGTTCAATTTACCCGCAGCAATTTTTTCTGCCATATCAGCAGCTTTACCTTCTGCCATGATTTGCTCTACGATAATCGCTTTTTCGCGAGCAATTGTTTCTTCTGAAAGGCTATTTTCGTCTAATGCCAATGGATTCATTGCTGCAATTTGCATAGCAACGTCTTTTCCGGCAACAACCACATTTTCATTGATAGCTTTGTTCAAACCTACCAATACACCAATGCGGTAATTACCGTGGATATAAGGAACTACTGCATCAGCATTGACTTGCTCGTAGCGAGTAATATCAATTTTTTCTCCAATTTTAGCGACCATTTCTAACAACTTCTCGCCTACAGTAGCACCGTGCATGGGCAATGCTTTGATGGCATCTATATCCGAACACATATTTTGAAGTGCCAATTCAGCAACTTCAAGACCAAAGTTCATAAAGTCTTCGTTTTTAGAAACGAAATCTGTTTCTGCACTAAGGTTCAAGATGATACCATAATTACCATCTGGGTTTGCTTTTGCAATCACTACACCTTCTTTTGCATCACGATCACTACGGTTTGCTGCCACTTTTTGACCTTTTGCACGTAGATAATCAATCGCTTTTTCAAAATCGCCTTCGCTCTCTGTAAGGGCTTTGCGGCAATCCATCATACCTGCACCTGTTTGTTGGCGCAATTTGTTTACATCAGCTGCTGTTACTGTAATGCTCATAACTTGTATTGATTTATTTTTTTGTTGTAAATTAATTTAAAGCCCCGTAAAAGGGGCTTTAAATCATAAAATGTAATTGTTATATTTTTTTTCAAATAGACTACGGAATTCGGTTATCGAGCTCCTCCAGGACGACTAGCTCCAGTACCACGACCAGCACCACCTGCTCCGCGAGGCGCACGACCCGGGCCACCCGCAGGTCGACCTGCACCACCTGCTGCACGACCACGTCCACGGCGTTCGCTTTTATCATCATCTTCGTTGATGTCTAAGCCGCGTGTTTTAGTTACTTCTACGTCGCTTGCTTCTTCTTCTCCATTTTCTTTTGCTTGTGAACGCTCTTGCAAGCCTTCCATAATTGCAGCAGTCAAATAGCTGGTGATGATAGCGATTGATTTTGTCGCATCATCGTTTGATGGTACCGCATAATCCACTTTAGAAGGATCGGAGTTAGTATCTACCATTGCGAAAGTAGCAATACCTAAGCGTTTTGCTTCGGCAAGCGCAATATGCTCGTGGCTGATGTCCACAATGAACAAAGCTGCAGGCACACGACCCATTTGAGCAATACCACCCAATACTTTTTCCATTTTATCTTTGCTACGGCTCAAGGTCAAGCGTTCTTTTTTAGTCACGCTATCCATAGTACCGTCATCCAACATTTTTTGGATGGTTTGCATTTTCTTTACGCTCTTACGGATAGTTTGGAAATTGGTCAACATTCCTCCCAACCAACGCTCTGTAACGAAGGGCATATTTACTGATGCGGCTGCTTCGGCAACAATTTCTTTTGCTTGTTTTTTGGTAGCAACAAACATTATTTTCTTACCGCTTTTAGCAACAGCTTTTAATGCAGCAGCAGATTCTTCAAGTCCTTCAATTGTTTTATTGAGGTCAATGATGTGAATACCGTTTTTTTCAGCAAAAATGTAAGGCAACATTTTTGAATTCCATTTCTTTTTCAGGTGACCAAAGTGAACGCCTGCTTCCAAAAGTTGCTGATGAAGGCTTTTATTTTCTTCCATTGTGGAATAATTGAGTAATGTTTTAAAAAATAATTGTTGAATAGTATTGTTTTGCTCCATAAGGTAACAAAACCTTGCACCGAATTAACGTTTAGAGAACTGGAAGCTACGACGGGCTTTGCGTTTACCAAATTTCTTACGTTCTACAGAGCGAGAGTCTCGGGTCATCAAACCTGCATGTTTCAAAGTAGGACGATACTCCGGATTCATTTCGCACAAAGCGCGGGCAATACCCATTTTAATCGCCTCTGCTTGCCCTTTAGGACCTCCGCCAGCTACAGTTACTACTACATCGAATGCATCTAAAGATTCAATCGTTTTAAGCGGCAACTCCACTTGGTTTTGGAGATACATAATAGGGAAGTAAGCTTTGTATTCTTTTTCGTTTACCTTGATGGCTCCGGTGCCTTTGCTCAAATAAACACGAGCTACGGCTTCTTTACGGCGACCAACGGCGTTTTTTTGCTTTTCCATTTATTGATATATAATGTCTTGAGTAAAAAGTTGAATTATTTAAGTTCTTTGGGTTGTTGGGCTGTGTGTGGGTGTGTGGCTTCTTCGTAAACGAATAGTTTTTTCACCATAGCGCGTCCCAAACGATTTTTAGGTAACATTCCTTTTACAGCGCGCTCAATCATCAAATTAGGGCGACGAGCGATTAAGGTTTTTGCCATTTCTATTTTTTGACCGCCTGGATGGCCTGAATAGGTTTGGTATTCTTTGTCTTCCATTTTGTTTCCAGTCAATACTACTTTGCCAGAATTAACAACAATTACATAATCGCCGCAATCGAAGTGAGGTGTATAGTAAGGTTTGTTTTTGCCACGCAATACGTGCGCAATCTTTGTAGCCATACGTCCCAATGTTTGGTTCGTTGCATCTACTGTGTACCAGTCACGCACAACGATTTTTTCGTTTGCCGACTTAGTTTTGAAGCTTAGGTGTCTCATTATCTTTGTTGATATAAAATGCTATTAAAAATGCCTCTTCATTGTTTCGGTCTGAACTTATCTTGATCGGGGAAAATTCATTCTTTTGTTTTGTAAAGGGAGTGCAAAGGTAAAGGCATCATTTATTCTAACCAAAGAATTAATGATTTTTTTTTGAGTACCTTCTACAAACAATTGATTATCAATGTCAGAATGGCAAAAATATTTTTAGAACTAGAGCAATTGTCGGCAAATAAATGATTGTAGCACTTTACAAATAGTCTAATGGGCTTTTGATATTGCTGAGTTGCTTGGTAGATACTTGTGTGTAGATGAGGGTGGTTGTGATGTCATTGTGCCCTAATAATTGTTGTATAAAAGTAATGTCGATACCATACTCCAACAGATGTGTGGCATAGCTGTAGCGCAAGACATGGATGCCTACCCTCTTGTTTATTTTGGCTTTGTTCATGGCGTTTTTAAAAATGGCTTGTGCGCTGCGCACGCTGTACTGACCGCCATATTGCCCTTCGAAGAGGTAATACTTGGGCAGGTATTGTTTGCAATAGCTGCGCAGAGGCTCCAAAATGTTGTTGGGCAAATTGACGTATCGGTCTTTTTTGTTCTTTGAGGCTTCTATGTGTACTTGCATTCTGTCGCTGTCTATATTGCTTATTTTAAGATTAATGATTTCGCTGACGCGCAGCCCCATACCGTAGCAGAGACACAATATCAACTTGTGCTTGGGGTTATCCACCACTTGGATCATTTTGACAATATCTTTGGCACTAATAACTTTGGGCAGCAAAGATGGTTTTTGTGGGCGAGGGATGTCGAAAAAGAATTTTTCTCGGTGGAGCACTTGCTCAAAGTAAAATTTTATGGCATTGATGCGGCTATGCAAGGTGTTTGCCTTAATTTTTAGTGTGACTATACAATAGACAAAATAGGCTCTCAAACGCTCCAGGCTTAATTCATCAACGGGATGTTCTTTTAATATCTGCAACAAATGAGCAAATTCTTTACTATAGGTTTTGATTGTATTGAGATTATAGGCTTTGAGCTTCATTTGCTCTTGAAATTTTCGAAAAGCTGCTTTGTTCGTTTCGCTAGTAATGCTGAGCAGCTGTTCGTTTCCTATTTCTTTTGGAACTAAGTTAAATTGCAGACGATAAGCGGTTTTGTCTAGCACATACCAACATTTTTGGCTAGCACTCCAATGAATACCTACTAATTTTTTGGCTTCATCTATTAGGTTTTGGATTTTAGGGAAATGAATCCAAATAACTTGCTGCCCCTTGTGTTGACCAAGAGAAAAGCTATAATTGTTCACATCAAAAGACATACACTTTTTGTTTTAGTAACAGAATAATAATACAAAATACGCATTTGGCAATCCAAAATGTGCATTGCGCATTTTGACACCTAATCATTGCCCCTTACATTTTTAAGCATTCATTTGGATTTATACAAATAAGTGGATAGTTTCGCATATTTACGAGTTGTGTGCAATTTTAAACCAACACCAACCTTCTAATTCATGGGACAAGACAAATTTTATTTAGAGAAAGTTTTTCCAGAGGCTGACAAAATCTTCTCATTTCATTACAAGACCGTTGATGAAATAAAAGATAACAGTATTTACATTCTTGATACAATGGTTTTACTTGTTCCATACTTTACGAGCAAAGAATCAGTTGAAGACTTTTCAAAAATATTCAAAAAGCTGAAAGAAGAAAATAAGCTACTTATTCCGGCAAGAGTAGCAAGAGAATTTGCAAAAAACAGAGGACAAAAAATCGCCGAAACCTACAACAAAATCATAGAATCGGAAGAAAGACTAAATAAGGCACAAATAACTTTGGAGAAATTTCCAATTTTCGAATCAAATGAGGATTATATTAAGCTTAAAGAAATTGAAGCAGAAATATCAAAACTAAAAGATCAGTACAGGGAAAAGCTAAAGGAGCTTTCTGAAGATTTAAAAAATTGGAAATGGGACGACCCTGTGAGTAAAATGTATCAAGAAATATTTACTGCTGACACGGTAATAGAAGTTCAATTAGCAGAAGCTGAATTAATAAAGAGTTTAGAGTTTCGTTTTGAACATTTTATACCACCTGGTTATAAAAAGACCGACCAAAACAAACCTGATAGCGGTATAGGAGATTTAATAATCTGGCAAACAACCTTAGAAATTGGGAAAGACAAAAATTCCGATATAATTTTTGTTACAAATGAAGAACAGAATGATTGGTTTTATAGACATCAAGGAACTGCGATTTCACCTAAATACGAATTACTAGACGAGTTTAGACGATTTACAAATGGTAAATCAATAAACATCATAAATTTCTCAAACTTCCTTCTTTCTCAAAACGCACAAACGACAACAGTTGAGGAAGTAAAAATCCTTTATGCTGACACAGGTTTTAAGATAATTAATAAAGAAGAGTTTTTACTTCATCTTTTTGAAAGCGAAGAAATATTCAGACAAAAGAATGGTTTTTTGGGAGCTAAGTTTTTCGTTGAGACAGTATTAGCAGACAAAAGTTATGACATTGGTTCAAGTTGGGAATTATTCAAACAATTGGAAGGGAAAGAAATTGAAAGCTATGAATGGAAAGACCCTAAAGGTGTGTACAGACCATTGAGAGCAGTACGAGTTAAGAAACATACTTCAATAGAAACAGACACGCCAAGTGACAAGGTTTGACAAAAACTGCAGGCAACAAAAGGTTTTGTGCAATTGGGGCATGACGTTGCAGCAATCATCGGCAGTGCATATCCAAGCTTTATATTCGGCGGACGTAATTCTGCCGGGCAGTAGTTCTAAACTTCAGCTTTTAGTTATAAATTTAGCTTTGGTTCCGGGCGGACAGTTGGTTAATTCCCCAACTGCACAAAGCCTCGAACGTTGTGTGCAATTTCGCAAAACCTTAAACAAGAAAAATAATCCAAAATGAATATAATAAGGACAGCAATTTTTTCAGACGACAAGAAATATCGTTATAGACTAGAAAGAATATTTGACGAAGATTTGTATAAAGTAGCGTTTGTTGGTGTAAATCCTTCTATTGCTGATGACATTGAAGACGACAAAACTATTACCAAATGTATCAACTACGCAAAAAATTGGGGATATGGTGGAATTGTAATGGTAAATTTATTTGGTTTAATTTCTACTGACCCAAGCCTATTAAAAATAGCAGAAAATCCAATTGGAACTGATAATGATAAACATTTGAATGAAGTATTTAACTCAGTTGGAACTATTGGAAAAATAGTTTGTTGTTGGGGTGAAAATGGAAAACTATTTAACAGAGATAAGGAAGTATTAAAAATGATAGATGAACCGTATTGTTTAAAAATAAATGCTGATAACAGTCCAGCTCACCCATTGTATTTAGCAAGTGATTTAGAACCAATAAATTATTTAGATTACCTAAAACACAAACTAAACATAAAGTAGCTAATTATGAAAAAGCATACTTTAATATTCTATTCTATATTTATTTTCTTTTTTGTGTTATCATGTAATAATGAAAACACGTCAGTAGAAAATAAAAACGAAGAAAGTAAGTCATCATCAATATTTTCAAATGAAAGTGATGATGAAACACTTATCAAGGAATTAATTTCTAATTGGACTAAATTAGACCCTGCAATTATAGGTGGTCCATGGGAATTAAAAGATTTTAATGCTATTAAAAATATAGAGATTAGTAACATAAGTAAAAATAATTTATCAACTACAGCTAATTTAACTTTTGAAACAAAAAATGGAACGGAAACAAAAATTGAATACTCACTTGTATTTGACAAAAGCAAATGGGCTATTTTAGAAATAAATCATCATAGTTGTTTCCCACCAATTTCGATAGACGTAATTGAAGGAAGAAAAAAATTAAACATTAGAAGTACAAATGAAAACTTAACTAGTAACAATGAAAAGCTAGAAGAAGAAGTTAATAATCCACAAAGTGAAAATAACTCAAACGTATTGAGTAATCAAATTATAGAGGAAAACAATAGCTATAAAAACTATCAGGTAAAAACTGACAAAGCATATTTTTATAACTATGCTGATTTTTCAGAAAAAAGAAAAGCATATTTAGTAAAGCACGAAAAAATTAAAGCAATAAAAACAGAGAATGAATTTGTCTATGTAGAATTTACTAATGCGAATGGAAAAGAAACAAGCGGATGGATTTCTAAGGATGACATTGAAGAAGAATAAACTGCACTCAACATCGGTTTTGCGATAGTGGGGCTTTAGTGTTCCGCAGACACATTTGTGGTTCATCAAAGTTCAGTTCTCCGCATCAACATTTGTGGTGAAAATCGCCACTTCGCCAAGCCCCAAACCGTTGTAGCCAATGGTAGGACGACCGTTCCAAAGACGACCGACCGACCAAAATTTAAATCTTATCCCATAAACAAATCATCTTGACACGTGGACAACATACTGACCATATTTCAACTCGACAAATGGTAGTAAGCCGACACTCAAGCCCAACCCTTCGTGTTTTATTTTTTCGCACCGCACTTTTTTAAAAACAATTTTAGCCAGCCGCACAAGTGGCACATTTGCTTTTGCCCCGACACACAAAGCCAACGCTTTGGCAAAAGCAAAAGAGCCAAATCTCCCACCGCACCGAATGACATTTGTGCCAAGAACTTGCATTTTTTTACGTATTTTGGCCAACTATAAATTAATACTGAATAATTCATAATGACCGATATAAAGAACTTAGAAAAAACCCTTTGGACAGCAGCCGACAAGATGCGGAGCAATATGGATGCTGCCGAATATAAACACGTTGTATTGGGACTTATTTTCTTAAAATATATTTCAGACGCTTTTAGCGAGTTGTATGATAAACTTGCGGAAGGCAAAGGCGAATACGAAGGTGCAAACCCCGAAGATGCTGACGAATATTTAGCCAACAACATTTTCTTTGTTCCTGAAAAAGCCCGTTGGCAATTTCTGCAAGACAGAGCCAAACAACCCAGCATTGGCAAACTGATTGACGATGCAATGGATGCCATTGAAAAACAGAACAGCAGTTTGAAAGGTGTGTTGCCAAAAATTTATGCCGACCCCGAACTGAACAAACAACGACTTGGCGAACTTATTGACTTGATTGGAACTATTGGCTTTAACCAAAAAGGACACGTTTCCAAAGACCTTTTGGGTAGAGTGTATGAATATTTCTTAGGGCAGTTTGCTGATGCTGAAGGCAAAAAAGGCGGACAGTTTTATACGCCTGAAAGCATTGTAAAACTATTGGTGAAAATGCTTGAACCTTTCAATGGCAGGGTGTATGACGGCTGCTGCGGAAGCGGTGGAATGTTTGTGCAAAGTGAAAAGTTTGTTGAAGAACATCAGGGCAATTTCAAAGACCTTTCTGTTTACGGTCAGGAAAGCAACCCAACTACCTTGCGACTGGCAAAAATGAACCTTGCCATTCGTGGCATTGATGCAAAAATTGAATTGGGGGATACTTTTCTGGACGACAAACACAAAGACCTGAAAGCCGATTTTATTTTGGCTAATCCACCGTTTAACATCAGCGACTGGAGTGGCGAACAATTGCGTGACGACCAACGCTGGAAATACGGTGTGCCACCCACAGGCAACGCCAACTACGCTTGGTTGCAACACTTCATACACAAACTTAGCCCCAACGGAACGGCAGGCATTGTGTTGGCAAACGGCAGTATGAACAGCAACACAGGCAACGAAGGCGAAATACGCAAAAACCTGATTGAAGCAGGGCTGATTGATTGTATGGTGAGTTTGCCTGCACAGTTGTTTTTTAATACACAAATACCTGCCTGCCTTTGGTTTTTGGCTCGAAACAAAACAAACGGAAAATATAGAAACCGTAGCAACGAAATACTTTTTATTGACGGCAGAAAATTAGGTGTGCTGATAAACCGCAGAAACAAAGAACTGACCGAAAAAGACCTGAAACAAATTGCCGACACTTACCACAATTGGCGAAACCCAAAAGGCAAATACCAAGATATTGACGGCTTTTGCAAAAATGCCAGCATTGAAGAAGTAAAAAAGAACAACTATGTTCTAATGCCTGGGAGATATGTAGGCACTGAAGAAGAAGAAAGTGGCGGTATTTTATTTGAAGATAAAATGCAAACCTTAACGGCTGCATTGGCAGAGCAATTTGCCAAACGTAACGATTTGGAGCAAAAAATAATAAGTAATTTAGCAAGTATTGGTTTTAACATTTAAAAAAAGGCATACTATGAACTACGATATAAAAATACAAGGTGAAGATGAAGACAATGGCTTAATGGAATTTGACCGTTTAGCTCAGTTGACCAAATCAACAAAAGATATTGCTACTAAGGCACTGATGCTGCGATTAAGAGGTTTTAGCGAAATTACCCCTGATAAGCATTTAAAAAAAGCCTTGTCAATGTATCTGCAAAACATATCAGGAAATAACAAGGATGGAACCGCTCTTACAATAGATTGTATTCACTTTTCAGAAACAATAAAAGGTTTGCAGTACGATGTTTTCAAACCCAAGGAAGAAGTATTAGCCTTAACGCCAATGGCTTTGGTCATTCAGTCTTTTCAAACAGCGCTGAGTGATAAAGAAGAGGCGGATTTAGATAAACCATTATTAAAGTCGCTAATGGGTTTCAAGAAAAATTTTCTGAGTGATAATGAAATTTTTTATCTCGCAAACAGAGGTAGCATTGCTGAGGTAAAAATTACCAAAGATGATTTTCAAAAAATAAGTCTATTGGAAGACAGTATCCCTGAACCACAAAAGGCAGTAGTAAATGGACAGCTTGATGAAATGAAGTTATCAAAGGGTAAGTTGGGTTTACAAACAGAACAGGGCTTTGTTAATGTTTTTGCGAATGATAATTCAATTCTCCAACGTATTGTTTCATTTATGGGTAAGGAAGTTACCATTTATGGAATGGCACATTATAAACCCAATGGAAAGTTAAGTTTTATTGAAATACAAGAATTTGGCGAGCCAAATGCAACGGATAAATTTTTCTCCAAATTGCCAAGTGCAACTACTGCACATCAACAACTATTATTTCAGGTTAAACAAACTAAAAAATCCGGTTCGCTAGATGCATTAAGAAGCATTTCTGGTTTGCTCAAAGATGAAATAAACGATGAGCAATTTAATGAAATGATAAAAGACATACACAGATGAAAAACATTGTAATAGACACCTGTGTATTGATACATATCGTTAGAGAAACCATCACAGGGAAGAATTGTTTGGATGCTTTGCAAAAATTTGATGAAGCACCTAATATCATTGTTTCAGTAGTTACCAAAGCAGAGTTACAATCCTTCATATTGCAGAATAATTGGGGCAAACAGAAAGTCGAAAGATTAAATAAAATTCTATCAGACATTACCTGTATTGATATAGTGAATTCCGACAAACTGTTACTTAATTCCTATACAGAGGTTGACGCTTTTTCAAAACGAAAATTAGAAGGTAAGAAGGGCCATTTATTATCTGGCTCTGCCCGTAAGATGGGCAAATGACCTTTGGATTGCTGCTACAGCTTATGCTTTGGATATTCCATTAATGACAACAGATGGCGATTTTGATCACTTAAATGGCGTTTTCTTAAATGTGATGAAAGTAGTATGAGTAGTGTAATGAAAAATCAGTTAGAAACCATCGGCAAAAACTTAAAAGAAATTGGCTATGAGTTTTAGTGGATGGAACAAATATCAACTTGGTGATTTAGTAGAAGTCAAAGGTGGCAAACGCTTACCTAAAGGCAAAATTTTGCAACAAGAAAAAACAAATCATCCGTATATTAGAATTACAGATTTAAACGGTAGAAAGATTGATAAAAATAACTTACTCTACGTAAGTGACGATATATTTCAAAGTATTAGCAGATACATTGTCAATACAGACGACATAATTTTATCAATTGTTGGAACAATTGGTTTGATTGCTAAAATTGATAGCGAACTAAATAATGCAAGTCTTACCGAAAATTGTGTAAAGTTTATTGAACCAAAAGGAATTGAAAGGGAATTTTTGTTTTACTATTTAACAACCACAGACTGTCAAAATGAAATTAGAAGTAAAACAATTGGAACTACACAGCCTAAGTTACCAATCTATAATATCAAATCACTTGAAATAAATCTTCCAAACCTTAAAACCCAACAGAGCATTGCATCCATCCTTTCAAGTTTAGACGATGCCATAGAACTAAACCAACAAATCAATAAAACGCTGGAAGAAATGGCAAAAGCCATTTTCAAAGAATGGTTTGTTGATTTCAATTTCCCCAATGCCACAGGCAAATTTCAGGAAACCGAAATCGGTAAAATTCCTGTCGGTTGGAAGGCGGGGAAGTTGGGAGATGTTTGTGAGGTTAATAAAAACACTTTGAACAAAAAAAATGATTTGCTTGACTGGATTGATTACATAGAAATTTCAGAAGTTAGTAAAGGACTAATAGGAAAAGTAACCCGATATAATATAGGTGAAGAACCAAGTAGAGCAAAAAGAAAATTAAAGCACGGTGATACTGTTTTGTCAACAGTTAGACCAGATAGGGGTTCATATTTCTTGGCAATTGAACCTAAAAAAACAGACATAGCATCTACAGGATTTGCAGTTTTTTCACCGCTGAAAGTTCCGTTTAGTTTTTTGCACTTGTTTCTCACGGATGAAGTAAGTTTTAAATATTACGGGCAAGTGGCAAATGGCGGAGCATACCCCGCAATCAATCCAATTACAATTATGGAAATGGATTTAATTATACCTGATGACGAAATATTAAGTGATTTTCACAAAATAGTCGAACCGTTCTTTATTCAAATTCAGCAAAACATTGAAGAAAACCAATCCCTAATCAACTTGAGAGATACTCTACTCCCAAAATTGATGAAGGGAGAAATAGAAATTCAGGAAAAGGAAACAGTTTAACAATCAGCTGTTTGAATAAGCCCAATTGAAACAAGAAAATAAAGGCAAAAAATAATAACTTTGAAACGAATATGACACCATTAACTAATAACGATATAGAAAGTGAATTAAGCTATGCTTATCTGCACGCTGTAGCATCAAAAGTTGGTGCATCTTGCAGCATTGCCAATAGGTCGCTTGACGGAAATGGAATTGATGCCGCCATAACAGGTTGGGGACCTTTCCCAGACGGAGGTTATTTAACAGAAATTACAATTCACGTTCAGTTGAAAGCAACTGTATCCGTTCCAGCTGAGCAAAATGGTCATCTATCCTACTTCTTAAGCGAAACAAGGCGTTATGATGATTTAAGAGCTGATACTGTTTCAGTTCCCCGTATTTTGGTAGTTTTATTTCTACCAGAAAATCCCGCAGATTGGTTGACTATTTCGCCAAATGAGTTGATAATGAAAAAATGTGCTCATTGGACAAGTTTGAGAGGTGCTGGAGCATCAACCAACAAAACAGGGGAAACGGTATATCTGCCAACCGCACAAATTTTCGATACAAACAACCTTACAGACATTTTTTCCAAATTGTCTCGCAAAGAAGTTTTAACTTACACTAAGCCATGAGTTATTATATATCATCAGAATATTTTGAGGAGTTGAAGGACAAAGAAAGGCAAATGCTTTTCGGCAAAATCCCTTCGGCTGACTTACGTGATTATACCAAATTGCTTGGTTGGAATTTTCTGACAGAAGCAATAAAGGATAAAATATTTGTTGCAAACAATCCGAAATTTGATAAACGTCAAATCAATTTTCCAATTGAGGGGACAGCGCCAGATTATGCAGAAGCCATTGAATTAGCTATTTCAAAAGTTGCAGAATTGCAAGGCAAAACAATAGCTAATGTAATTGCAGAAATACAAGAATTAAAAGACGACACCCTAAGATTTAGGGTAATTGACACAAGAAACGAGGACAGTTTTATTCCATTATCCTATGCTGTGTCTGCAATAAATGGAGCAAAAGAATTATTTGTTTCTGCGGCTTGCTCAGTTTTAAAACCACAGGCACATCATCCAAGAATGAACCGTTCGGAGGCATTGGAATTAATCGAAAAATCAAGATTTAGGCATACAGAAAAAGGAAGTTTTATTTTGAAAGTTTCAAGTCCGTTAAAGGCAGTTGATATACAAGCAAATTTATTTAGTGACGAAACAATGCCTTTCGTTAGGCAAACAACCCTAACCATTAATACGGGATTAAACCAACTAGTAACAGCAATACAGGCAGACACATTAATACAGTTAGTTGATGAAATCAAAGACGGTTCAAACCATTACATATCATCCAATCTTTGCAAAGCCGTTACAAACTTTCAGGAGCAACACGAAGATTTTGACCTTTGGGTAGATTTTAATTTCGCAGGCTCATTAGCTCTGCCTTCTACTGTTCCCGTAGTCAAAGAAGTGAAAATTCAAAAGGACTATTTTTCAAGAATTGATGATGTAAGACGAGAATTGCGAAACACAGAACAGCAGAAAAAGAAAGAAGATGTTTTTATGGCAACGGTTGAGCATCTTGCAGGTGAAATTGGTGACGATGGTTTGCGTTCGGGTGAAGTGATTTTGAATTTGTATCAAGAAGATGAAATCATAAAAGCAAAAACAGGTTTAAATTCGGTTCAATACATTGAAGCAGATAAAGCACACATGACTTCAGGTGCTTACATCAAAATTAAAGGGAAGTTACACCCAGGTAATCAACCACGGAGTTTAACTGACGTGTCTCTATTTGAATTAATCCTGCCATAACCATATATTATGCTATGGCAAATTTCATCACCAAAAGCGAAATAGAACAAATTGCATTGGATATTCTAAGCAGCGACTTAGGACGTACGGTGTTGTATGGTCCTGATATTGCCGAAGGTGATAGAAAGGAAATAAACATAAGTTTGCAGAATGCCTGATTTGAATAAAACATATTTGTTCAGAATGACGCATATTGAGAATATTCCGCATATTCTTCAATACGGCATTACGCATTCTACTTCGGCAAATGCCAACCCCAACTTTATGCCTATTGGCGATGGCAGTTTAATTGCCACCCGAAACGATTTTTTATTAAACAATGGCAGACGGTTGGGCGAATACATTCCGTTTTATTTTAGTGTAAGAACGCCAATGCTGTATGTGGTGCAAAACGGTTTTAATATGGTGGCTCCCACCCCTGCCGAAAACATAGTGTATTGCATTACGTCAGTTCAAAAAATTATAGACTTGCAATTGGAATTTGTGTTTACTGATGGTCACGCAGTAGATGGATTTAGTTCGCAATTTACCATAGCTGATATTCAGCATATTGATACTATCTTGGATAAAAATGCCATCAATGCCAAGTATTGGAGAGATGAAAATGACTTGGACAGAAAAAGAAGAAAAGAAGCGGAGTTTTTGGTATTGGGTGATATTGCAAAAGCAGCCATTTTGGGTTTTATTACCTACAATGAAAATGCAAAAAACATAGTTATTAACTTTGGTGCAGATGCAGCCAATGTTCGCAATAATGCAAACTTTTATTTTTAGCTATGATTCACTATAAAACAGGCAATTTATTAGACAGCAAAGCAGAAGCTTTAGTAAATACTGTAAACACCGTGGGTGTAATGGGAAAAGGCATTGCCTTACAGTTTAAAAATATGTTTCCAAATAATTTCAAGTTGTATGCCAACGCTTGCAAAAACAAAGAAGTAAATGTTGGGCAACTGTTGGTTGCTGAAGAAGAAGCTCTATTAGCGGGCAAAAAAATCATCATCAATTTTCCAACTAAAACCAATTGGCGTTTACCTTCCGAATATCAGTACATTGAAGCAGGTTTAATTGAATTGGTTAAGGTAATTAAAGAAAAACGTATCAAGTCTTTAGCAATTCCGCCCTTAGGTTCGGGGAATGGAGGTTTGGACTGGAACAAAGTAAAACCGATTTTAGAAAAACACTTAGCCGATTTGGACTGCGAAATCTATATTTATGAACCAAGTGCAGTTATTCAGGAAGCATTGAAAAAAGAAAGGGTAAAACTCACACCTGCCAGAGCAATGTTGCTTTCGGTTTTGTATGAGTTGGTTCGCAACGGAGAGTTCGTGTCTGAATTTTCATCTGAAAAAATCGCTTATTTCCTGCAACGCTTCGGAGCAAAAGAGACTTTTAAATTAGAGTTTCAACCAAATTTTTACGGGCCTTATTCAGGCAAAGTAAAACACGTTTTGTATTACTTGAATGGTAGCTACATAATGGGCTATAGTTCAAAAGACAAAAAACCCTTTGAAGAATTAGGTTTAATTCCTGATGCCGAAATAGAAGTCAATGAGTTTTTAGACAAATCGGAAAACGCAGCACACAAAAATACAGTAGAGAAAACCAAAAACTTTCTAACTGGCTTTTATTCTCCATTTGGTTTAGAGTTGTTATCAACCATTGATTTTATTATTACTGAAAAGAAAGTCAATACGCAAGAAGCCATTACCAGGGAATTGGAAAACTGGAGTGATAGAAAGAAAACCCTGTTTAACAATCCTAAGTTTATTCAAATAGCAATTGGAAGTATTCAATCGCATTTAGCATAGTGTTTAATGGCAAACTTTATCACCAAAAGCGAAATAGAACAAATTGCATTGGATATTCTAAGCAGCGACTTAGGACGTACGGTGTTGTATGGTCCTGATATTGCCGAAGGTGATAGAAAGGAAATAAACATAAGTTTGCAGAATGCCTGATTTGAATAAAACATATTTGTTCAGAATGACGCATATTGAGAATATTCCGCATATTCTTCAATACGGCATTACGCATTCTACTTCGGCAAATGCCAACCCCAACTTTATGCCTATTGGCGATGGCAGTTTAATTGCCACCCGAAACGATTTTTTATTAAACAATGGCAGACGGTTGGGCGAATACATTCCGTTTTATTTTAGTGTAAGAACGCCAATGCTGTATGTGGTGCAAAACGGTTTTAATATGGTGGCTCCCACCCCTGCCGAAAACATAGTGTATTGCATTACGTCAGTTCAAAAAATTATAGACTTGCAATTGGAATTTGTGTTTACTGATGGTCACGCAGTAGATGGATTTAGTTCGCAATTTACCATAGCTGATATTCAGCATATTGATACTATCTTGGATAAAAATGCCATCAATGCCAAGTATTGGAGAGATGAAAATGACTTGGACAGAAAAAGAAGAAAAGAAGCGGAGTTTTTGGTATTGGGTGATATTGCAAAAGCAGCCATTTTGGGTTTTATTACTATGGACATTTACAAACAAGGCCTTGGGGACAAAAAGAATTTTCTTTGCTCAACCCTGATAATAACGTACTAAGCTTCGGACAAATTCAACATGTTGAAGAGGATTGAATACACAATAAACTCCTTAATAAACGTGCTGTCCGCCATTGATAGCATAATTGGCCCCAGTAATAAAACTGGCATCTTTACTGGCAAGGAAAGAAACCAAATGCGCAATTTCTTCAGTTCCTCCCAAACGACCTACTGGAATTTCCGCAACAATTTTATTGCGTATTTCTTCAGGTACAGCCATTACCATATCGGTGGCAATATAACCCGGGGAAATAGTATTGACAGTAATACCCTTGCGCGCCACCTCCATAGCAAGGGTTTTGGTAAAACCATGCATCCCCGCTTTGGCAGCAGAATAGTTGGCTTGTCCGAATTGCCCTCTTTGTCCATTTACAGAAGATATATTGATAATGCGCCCATAATTACGGTCGCACATCTGGTTGATAACATTTCGAGCACAATTAAAAACACTGTATAAGTTGGTTTTGAGCACAGCATCCCAATTTTCTACGCTCATTTTACGAAATTGTCCGTCGCGAGTGATACCTGCGTTATTGACCAAAATATCTATAGGACCGATATTTTTTTCTACTTCGGCTACCATTTTTTCTACCGAAGCATAATCACTTACATCCGCCTGATACATATCAAAGTCGTACCCTTCCCCTTTCATCTGTTGCTTCCATTGTTCGGCCTTTACCACATTATTAAAACTGGAAATCACTCGATAACCGTCGTTGTGCAAACGCTTGCAAATAGCCGTACCCAAGCCTCCAGTACCACCGGTTACCAAGGCTATGTATTTCTGATGCTGATCCATATCTTATTTATTGTGTTTAAAGTATATTTTGAATTACTCAATACTACACTTTAAATTCGAAATAAGCAAATGCAATCAATCCTATTGGTTGGGCAAAAAAAAATCCGATGCTAGAAGGCATCGGATTGTAAAGGACTCTTATGAAAATATTAATTATTGCTCAAACGATTAAATTCGTCAAGCCCTGCATCTTCGTATGAGGTAAACAAAGTGCAAATATGACCTACAAGACCCAATGCCCATGCAGCAGTAAACCAAGCCGGCCAAGGATATACCCAAGAGGTTGCTCCTTTATCATACATGGTCCACATCAAAACGGTAGCCACTGTAAACGCTAAAATATGTAATAACAAAATTGTCTTTTGACGACCTGTAGCTTTGATTTTCTTTGCCATTGTTTAGTTCTTTATAATATTGAAAAATGAGTGTGAAGATTATGCTGTTTTGATACGAGCAGGCAATACTGATTTGATGATGAAATAAGCGGCAAACAACACTGCGCTACCCATAAAATCGGCTTGCAAACTATTTTTGAAAAAAGGGATGGCATCAATATAGGTTTTGGCAAAGCTGGACACCGAATATCCATTAAACCCTTGAGCAAAATAACCAAAATTGGAGATGATGAAAAATGCTACAGAAGCCGAAAATGTGCCGCCAACAACAGTCAATGTGTTTACCTTATTCATGGCTTTGCCAATCAATGCAGCGGCGATTAAACCAGCATATACGAAAAACTGACTAATACCATAAAAACCATAATTGGTCGGTGTAGGGAATATTTGGAAATAAATATCTGCCATGAACTGACCCAAAAGAGCTATTAGTAAAGCTGTTTTAGCATCTTTGACCAACATACCGCTCACCAAGCCTATGGCTACTACAGGGGCAAAATTATAAGCACCTGTTTCTGCGCAGATAATACGGGAAACAACTGCCAACAAAACAAGCCCAATGGCTACCAATAATTGATTATTCTTCATATTACTCTGTAAAATAAAATTTGATGTGCAAAAATAACAATCGCTTTGGCAATAACAAAAAAGAATATGATTAATGTGGGAATGTGGAAAAATCTATTGAATTTAAAACTCCTGAGCGATATAGCTGCGCAATCCGAGTTATTTCAAACTGAATAAACTATCTACAAACTCTGCTTTATTAAAAATCTGCAAATCCTCCATACGCTCCCCTACTCCGATATACTTGACCGGAATCTGAAACTGATGAGCAATTGCCAATACTACTCCACCTTTTGCCGTACCGTCCAATTTCGTGATTGCAAGAGCGGTAATATCTGTGGCTGCGGTAAAATGTTTGGCTTGCTCTAAGGCATTTTGCCCGGTACTACCATCCAACACCAAAAGTACCTCGTGGGGGGCATCGGGCATTTTTTTACTAATGACACGACGAATTTTACTCAACTCTTCCATCAAATAAGCTTTATTGTGCAGTCGTCCAGCGGTGTCAATAATGACAATGTCTGCATCTCTGGCAATGGCACTTTGTACAGCATCAAAAGCTACGGAACTAGGATCGCTACCCATTTCTTTTTTCACGATAGGCACGCCTACACGCTCGCTCCAAATGGTCAATTGATCCACCGCAGCCGCACGAAAGGTGTCAGCAGCACCCAGTACCACACTTTTACCATTCTTCTTGAAATTGTGAGCCAATTTGCCAATCGTTGTTGTTTTACCAACACCGTTCACGCCTACTACCAAAAGCACATAAGGCTTTTTACCTGCCGGCAAATCAAAAGTTTCGTACTCATTGGAGGGGGCATCGGTGAGTACGCTCATAATACCCTCTTGCAATACCTCGTTGAGTGCAGCAGTACCTACATATTTCTCTTTCGCAACAAGCCCTTCTATTCTTTTAATAATTTCAATGGTGGTATCAATACCTACATCCGCACTCACCAAAGCAACTTCCAGCTCATCCAACAGTTCTTCATCTACCTTATCTTTTCCGGCAATGGCTTTGGTGATTTTAGCAAAAAAACCTTCTTTAGTTTTTTTCAAACCTTCGTCCAGAGCCACTTTTTGCTCTTCTTGCTGCTGATTTCGTTTAAATAATTTTTCAAAAAAACCCATTCGTTGTAGTAATTGTCTTTTTTAATTATGGAAGCAAAGGTAATTCTTATTGGGGGGCTATGTCAAGGATTTTATCATTTCATAATCATTCATAAAATAACCCTTGCCAATATCAATATCATCTACCCGATAAATGCTGTAACCCATGTGTTTGTAAAAATCTACGGCTTTGTTGTAACGATTGACATTGATCAAGAGGCTTTCTTGCCCTGCAATCCGAGCATTATTTTCTGCCGCTTGTAACAGGCATTTACCCAAGCCTTTTGTTTGGGTATTGGGCAATATATATAGCTTGTGCAATTTGGTTTGAAGAGGGCTAGCGTCAATCTGATAAGAAGCAAAACCTTTCGGCATACCATTTTCCGATGCAATTAAAAAAACATCTCCGCGCACGTTCATTTGTTCCATCAAAGTAGACTCGTCATACATTTTATGAAACATATAGTCCACCTGCTGCTCGCTGGTAAAGGGCAAATAGGTAGGATAAAAAGCTTGTTGCCCTAATTGTTTGATAAGGGGAATATCTTTGCTTGTAGCTGTTGTAAGGTCAATCAATGTTCTTGCTTTCTAATTAATTCAAATAAACTCCAGTAAGGCTGTGTCCATCACTTTCTACTCTAATATTTTCTTGCAAGGTGGTAGAGATACTATGCCCCACTATATCTGGATTGATGGGATAGGATTTATGTTTGCGGTCAACCAAAACAGCCAAATTGATTTTGGCAGGGAAATAACTCAATACGGGTTTTAGTGCATACAGTAGCACCTTGCCCGAGTTAGCCACATCATCTACCAACAATACTGATTTGCCATTGAGGTCTTCGCTGATACTGGGCAATCGGTGAAGCGGATTTACTTTATCAATAGTGAGCTGAATGAGTTGTACTTTAATCGGGCTGATGGCTTGTAGTTTGTCTGCCAATATCTTGGCCAATACCGAACCATTTTGAGCGATACCTATCATTACTAATTCTGTTTGATTGACATTTTGCTCCCAAATCTGATACACCATTCTTTGGAGTTTCAGTTCTATCTGTTGAGGGCTAAGAATAAGTGTTCCTATATTTTCCATACAATATTTTAAAGAGAACGAATGGCAACAACGGGGTCTAATTTGGAGGCTCTATAGGCGGGTATAAATCCTGCAATAATACCTACAAAAGCAGAGGAAAAAATACCAATAAAAATATTTTGCAAGGATAATGAAAAATGAGTATCGCTACTGGCACTGACTATGCTTACCAACAACCATACCAATATAAGCCCAATCAAACCACCCAAGATGCAAAGTATCATAGCCTCTATCAAAAATTCAATCAATATAAAAAGGGAACGCGCACCTATTGCCTTTTTCAAGCCAATGTATTTGGTGCGTTCCTTCACCGTTACAAACATAATATTGGCGATACCAAACGCTCCTACAATTAATGATATAACACCAATAATCCCCCCAATGGTATTAATGAGTCCAAACATCGTGTCCATCCTTGCCGTAATTTGACTGAGTTGGTTCACGGCAAAATTATTGGCTTCGCCAGGGCGCACTTTGCGTATGGCGCGTAAGGCACCTTCCACTTCAAATTGCATTTCGCTCAATGCAACTCCAGGCTTGGCTTTAATCATAAGGTTGGGATCATAATTGAGGGAGCGAACATCTATGGCAGAGTTGATAGAATTGTAGGAGATAATCATACAATTATCAAAATTAAAGCCAGCGGCATTTTGCCCTGTTTTTTTCAATTTGCCCACTACTACATAGCTCTTACCCAAAAAAGAAACATTTTTACCAATCGGGTTTACATTGCTGCGAAATAGGCTTTCATAGAGTTCTGCCCCAATCACTACAGAAGGTACTCCGCCATCAATCTCAGCGGTACTGAGGTATCGCCCTTCTGCTACTTCTATATTTTGTAATTTCTCGAAACCTTGAGTTACTGCATAGGCTGTAAAACCTGACACTTCATTGTCAACATACCGAACACTTCTGCCAATAATCCCCAATTGTAAGGTAGCGATTTGTACATCTTTGACATTATTTTGCACAGCACGCAATTCCGACATGCCCATCGAGGGGCGTCGCCAATACTCCCACCACTTGTACTCACCACCCTCGTCCATCCATGGCCAACGACCAATATAAATCACATCGCTGCCAAGTGTAGCCACTTCGTCTTTGATATTTTTTTTAAGGCTATCCAATACCGTAAATACGGCTATGATACAAAAAATGCCAATCGTGATACCTGTAAGCGACAAGGTGCTGCGCAATTTATTGGCTTTCAGTTCTTGGAAAGCTTGTACAAAACTGGTACTGACAATTTTAGATATTTGATTGCTCATTGTGGGCTACGAAAAGCAAATTTATACTAAGGCTGGTTATTTTACATTTTTCTTTTTAGTTAAAACCCTACTTTTGTCGGCATACCCCCAAAAGAACTTAAATTTTGTCGCTCCTACAAACATTTATTGCTAAAAATACAGTTTTAAAACAAAACCTTTTCAGGCGCTATCTTACTTTTCGTTTGTTTTTGATTGGGGCACTGAATATGCAGGTAACCATTCTTGCATATTGGATATACGACATCAGTCATAATGTTCGCTTGGTAGGCGAATTAGGTCTTTGGGAAGCGATACCTGCAATAGGTTGTAGTTTTTTTTCAGGGCATTTTGTTGACCAAAAAGAAAAGCGAAACTTACTACTCGCTTGTTCTTTACTCTATATCTTGACTGCAGGGTATTTTTGCAGTCTCAGCTTTTTACACGGTGAACATTTAAGTACTTCTGTAACCGTGCATTTAGTATTTGTCGGCATTTTTATCGGCGGCGTGGTGCGTTCTTTTATAGGCCCCAGTAGTTTTTCTATTTTAGGCTTATTGGTAAAGCGCAATGAGCTGCAAGCAGCTAGCGGTTGGAGCAGCACTTCTTGGTATCTCGGTTCAGTACTAGGCCCTTTGGTGGGTGGTTTATTGATTGGCATTGTGGGCATTAAAATGAGTTTGATTACCGTTGCAACCACCTTACTTGTTCCTCTAATTGCAATGTTGCTTATACCGAAGCAAGAAATCATGAAGAAGGGCAAAGAACCAATTGTGCAAAGCCTGAAGCAAGGCATCAGTTTTGTGTTTAAGTCGCCCATTATTTTATCCGTACTCTCGCTCGATATGTTTGCCGTTTTGTTTGGCGGTGCCGTAGCCCTGCTACCGGTATATGCTAAAGATATTCTCAAAGTCGGCGAAATTGGCTTTGGTGTAATGCGTGCTGCTCCGGGCATTGGTGCAATATTTACCCTGTTGGCATTGTCCTTTATCCCACTTGAGAAAAAGCCAGGCATCAAATTAATGATTTGCATTGCTGCCTTTGGGCTTTGTATGATTGTATTTGGCGTCTCTACATGGTTTCCGCTTTCGCTTGCCATGTTGGTGATGGGCGGCATGTTTGATGCGGTGAGTGTGGCTATCCGAGGCACTATTCTACAACTCTACACACCCGATGATATGCGCGGGCGAGTAGCCGCTGTCAATACCATGTTCATCAGTTCGAGCAACGAATTGGGTGAGGTGGAAAGCGGCTATACTGCTGCATGGATGGGCAGTGTCAATTCAGTAGTATTGGGCGGCTCTATGACATTGTTGGTGGTGCTATTCACTTTTATGTTAGTGCCTTCTCTTAGGGTACTCAAACTGAAAAAGTAAATTGGCTTCGTATTTTGTAATACAAATTTAATATCAGAATGACTTAGTGTATATAAATCCCATCTTGTTATAGAAGCTACGGTTTGGTCAGAGCTATTTTTATGCGACTACGTACAGTTGGCGAGCTGTGTTTCAAGTTGCGTCTTAATATTGATGCTATTTCTATTACTGTTATTGCTACTGGATTGGACATAATATCTTATATAGCAAAAATCGTGCCAAAGTGTTGTCGAATTGGTATTATTACACTCGTTTGCACTATTATCTCTACTAGCTTTCACTTTGGGCTATGGATAGTGGACAATATTAATCGTATCATAGCCATCACATCCAAAGCTATCGCTACTCTTTACTATAAATTAGAATTAGTGAACAAAGCGACCGGGCTCCAAGAATAAAAAACGCCACCACTTGCACTGAGTTTAACAATAGCATTCTCATTTTTGTTCCAAAGTTTTAAACGCTACTTTTTCACTAAAACAATCTGGCGCTGTAAGGCAAAAGTATTTTGGGAAATGCCTATCAGCGCCTTATCAATAAAATTGAAAAAGTTCAGAATGGTTTTAGGCAATTGAATGGTCTTGGTTTTGGCGGTTACCCCACCTGACAAAGGGAAAATGGTAAATTCTGTATGCTTTTGGTGGCTGCACTCGAATTTAAAATTGGCTTCAAACTTTTTAATATCGTCAAACAAAAGATTGGGAATGGCATTATTGCCCGACCATAAGTCGTTAGGGTCGTTACAAACACAATTTTTATCGAAAGGATCAACATTGTAATTGTATCCTTCGTGCTTCATCAATTTTAGAATAATGCGAAGAAACAGTGAGCAGTTGATTTCTTGTATCAATAAAACTCCATTTGGTTTCAAAACGCGATAACACTCATCAAAAAACAAATAGGGCTTGGCCAAATGATGTATCATATTGCTACTCACAATAAAATCTAAACTTTGGTTTTCGTAAGGCATATTGAGTGCATCCACCTTTTTATCAATCCAGTCAAAATCTGTATAATCGGTTAGTGAATAATGGTCAGATTTTATAAAGAATTCCGACACTCCATTTCCACAGCCCACTTCTATACCAATGTCATTTGCTTTGATATAATTGTTCATCCAAGAATATCTTTTGTCAAGCAAGTAAGTGAGATTGCCGGGCCTATTTTGAATAAAATCAGCTCTTGAAGCAACAACATTATCTACATCTTTCATCTTGTTGAGAGACGAATCGGGCATAAATGTTTTATTTAAAAACAATGGTTTCATATTTGAATAAAATTAAGTTGAGGAGCAGTAATAATCTTAAGAAGTTTTTATCGAATTATAGGTATTCAGTATTCCAGTTTCGAAAGGGGTAAAAGAAAAATTGGCATCCATTTTTCTTATTATTTTACTATTGTCAAGAACAATTTTTTTAACATCGCTTGTACGAGCATCTTGATAGTTAAGTTCAAAATTTTGATGAATTAATCTTCTAAATAATTCAATAATTTGGTTTAACGAAAATACTTGTGTAGAGCCAATATTATACAATTCTGAATGGTCCCAACCGTCTGATATTCCGATAAACATCAATTTTACTAAATCGTACACGTATATATAATCACGAATATTTTCGCCATCCCCGAAAATGACAATTGGTTTTTTTATCACAATATTATGAAGTGCTGTATTGATAAAGCCCAATCCTTTGCTAACATTTTGCCCTTCGCCATAGACATTAGAAATACGGAAAATAGTATAATTTAAATTAGACTTCTTTTTGAAATAATACAAAAAATGCTCCATTGCATTTTTTACAATACCGTATGGCGAGTAGGGAAAATTGGCATTATCTTCGTTAAGGATATTTTGTTGCAAACCATACACAGTGCCACCGCTAGAAGCAAAACATACTTTTTTTACATTCTGCTCACTTGCTATTTGCAAAAACTGTATGAAGGGTACTAAATTTTGATTGATTTCATCATTTGGATTCAGCCAACTAGTAGCCGGTATGGTAGCCGAAATTAAATGATAAACAATATCTTGATTTTTAAGAGCAGCAGTTAAGTCCTCCTTTTGACAATAATCTCCTTGAATTTGATGTACACTCTTAGGAATTTGAGTATTAAAGGTTCTGCTTAATATCGTGATTTGCAAATTCGATTGTTGCAAAAAATAATTTAACAAGTGCTTTCCAATAAACCCATTATGTCCTAAAATCAAAACTTTAATCATCCACCTAAATATTTATAGTTTCAGCAATAATACTATGCGGACGATTTTGTGTTTCATCATAAATGCGCACAATATATTCGCCTATTATACCTAAGCATATAAGTGTCAGAGAACCGAAAAATGATATGAGCAATATGATTGTAGCATAACCTTTTTCAGGTAATTGGCCCATTAGTTTTAAGGTAATTACAAATACACTATATATTGTAGCAATCAATAATCCAATCAAACCCAAATAAGTAATAAACCTAATAGGAATTTTTGAAAATGAGAAGATGCCATCGAAAGCTATTTTCAATAGTTTGCTTATGGTATATCCAGATTCCCCCTCTGCCCTAGCTTGCCGTTCATATTGTACTCCTATTTGTTTAAATCCAACCCAGGCCCTGATACCACGCAGAAAAGGATTTTTTTCGTTTAAAAGCAACATTTTCTCAATAACAACTTTTTTCATCACACAAAAATCGCCAGTATCTAATGGGATTTCAATGTTGCTCAATTTTTGTAAAATTCTATAGAAAGCATTGTATGCGACCTTTTTGAAGAATCTTTCTTTTCTTTTTCGTCGGACACCATAGGCCACATCATAGCCGTTATTTAAATAATCAAAAAAACCGGGAAGTATAGAAGGTGGGTCTTGCAAATCATCATCAATAATAGCAATGTACTCACCTGTAGCATATTGCAGACCTGTCCTCACTGCTACTTGGTGACCAAAATTTCGGGATAACTTGATTCCTTTGATGTAAGAATATTGTTTTTGTAATAAAATGATTTGTTCAAAACTATTATCCTTACTACCATCATCCACCAACACAAGCTCTAAATTCCAATTGTTATTAATTCTTTGCTCGTCAATAGCATAAAGCAGTTTGGGCAAAAAAGAGCAAGAATTAAAAACGGGTACAATGATGGATATTTTTGTGCTCATGGTTTTTTTAATAGTTTGGCGAAACTTCTATTTTTAATCTATGGGATATTGCTACTTTTTAAGGCTAATGAATTAAAATTACTATAAAAATTTAAAAACCAATTGTTGCAGACATAGATTTGTTTTTGGGTACATAGTCCGTATCCATTCCCATAACACGACAAGCTTCAGCGGCAATCCTAATAGAGTTATTGACACCTCTCTCGTCTGGATACACGTGGCTCATATTAGCCATATACAAATTTTTGATTGGTGTTTGGCAATTCAAGATTTTTTCGGAAAAATTAAAATCACATACAGGTGCGGCAGTCATCGTTTTGAAAACAAAACTATTGATAATAAAAGCCTCTTCAAAATCAGGATAAATGTCCTTTAGACGGCTAATCATCAACGTTTTAATCTCCTCATTAGGCATTTTTGCCAAATCCTCTTCGTGCGCAAAATACCTTGAAAGGTAGGCGATATGCCTGCCTTGGTAATTATCTGGAGACACAAAATTAGTATGCTCAATAACTCCTCCAAACGGATAACCATCATCGGCAATATTCAACCAATAAATGTCACTCAGTTTTTGGGTCATTTCTAAAACCACACAAACAGCTCCAAAATATTTTATTTCATTTATAGCTGCAGCATATTCGGGCATCTCGTTTTGTATAAACGATGCAAAGTAGCAAGAAGGCAGCGTGAAAAGATATTTTTTTGCGTGCAAGTTGCTTCCGTCTTTGAAATGCAATTGCTTAATTTCTTTGTTATCAAATTCTATTTTCTCGAGGTGGGTGTTGTTCAGTAAACTAACGTTATTTTTTTTCATTGCTTCTAGCAATGCATCTAACATTATTTGTAAACTGCCCTCTAAATAACCCAAACGTTCATCACCTTTTTTTCTAGAACCTAATCTTTGCCTCATTCTACCAACCATCCATGCTAGTGGAACAATGGGTGCATAAGGCCCAAATTTGATATTCAACATTGGTGTCCATAATGATTGGGCGGTACTTTTACCCGACCATTTTTCAAACCAAGTTTTGGCACCTATATTTTCATTATTTTTCCAAGTAGCTAATTTGCCCAAATACATAGACGTCAAACCAAACTTGATTTTATCTACCCAATTGATGGGCTTAAACTTGAAAAGGTCTGTAATATTATTAAAGGGGTAGATTTTTCTATTTCTAAAAACACCCATTGTGGTTAGCCTGTAGATAAGTTTATCATCAATTTCAAGCTCTTTAATTAACCAATTTAACTCGGCATCATGTGTAAAAAAATGATGGTAAAAGTATTCAAGCTTTGTGCCTGCTATTTCAAACGTATTTAATAATCCTCCAAAATTGTTAGAATTTTCAACTACTGCAACTTTTTTACCTTCTTTACTTGCAAGATAAGCACTTACCAAACCTGTAATGCCACCACCTACAACTATTAAATCGTATTGATTATTATCAGCTCCGTTCATTTTTTAATTTTTAATTATAAATAAAGTACAGCTTTTCAACTTGTACATTATCAATTTTATGATACAAATTTGAGTTACAATTCAATTCATCCACCGCCCCTGACTGCAATTTTCAAACACCAGAAAGTGCCCAATGCTATTTTTTACAAAGTACGTTTAGTTTCTACCTCTTCATATCCTTCTACAATGTCACCCACACGGATATCATTGTAATTCTTAATCATCAAACCGCACTCATAACCATTATTTACTTCTTTTACGTCATCTTTATAACGTTTGAGCGATGACAACTCTCCAGTATGAACCACAATACCATCACGAATAATATTAATCTTGGTTTTGCGTTCCATTTTGCCATCAAGCACATAACATCCTGCGATGGTACCTACGCCACCAATCTTGTACACTTCGCGTACTTCGATATTGGCAACAATTTTCTTCTCCACTTTGGGTTCCAAAAGGCCCTCCATGGCACTCCTGACATCTTGTATAGCATCGTATATGATGGAGTAATTGCGGATCTCAATATTTTCTTGTTCGGCAAGTTTGCCTGCTTGCGCAGAAGGGCGAACTTGGAATCCAATAATAATAGCATCTGATGCCGTAGCCAATAACACATCGCTTTCAGTAATTTGACCAACCGCTTTGTGTACGATATTTACCGCTACTTCTTCAGTAGATAATTTTTGTAATGAATCGCTCAAGGCTTCTACAGAACCATCGAAATCACCTTTGATGATAATCGCCAATTCTTTAAAGTTGCCCAATGCCAAACGACGACCAATTTCATCCAAAGTAATATGCTTGCGAGCACGAATAGCTTGTTCGCGCAATATTTGTGCGCGGTGGGTAGCTATATTTTTAGCTTCGTTCTCATCACCATATTGCTTGAATTTCTCTCCCGCTTGCGGTGCTCCATTCAGGCCTAATATTTGTACTGGAGCAGATGGACCTGCTTTGGTTACACGCTGACCACGTTCGTTGAACATTGCCTTAATTTTACCATAATATTGCCCACACAAAATCATTTCGCCTTGTTCCAAAGTACCATTTTGCACCAATACAGTAGATACATATCCTCTACCCTTGTCTAAGGATGCTTCGATAACACTACCAGTAGCATACTTATCGGGGTTAGCTTTTAATTCTAGCAATTCAGACTCAAGTATGATTTTTTCTAACAAAAGATTAATGTTTAATCCTTTCTTGGCTGATATTTCTTGGCTTTGGAATTTACCACCCCAATCTTCCACAAGGATATTCATCCCCGCCAATTGTTCTTTAATTTTTTCGGGATTAGCACCCTCTTTGTCCATCTTGTTGATAGCAAATATCATAGGCAATCCTGCAGCTTGAGCATGCGAGATAGCCTCTCGGGTTTGAGGCATTATAGCATCGTCAGCAGCAATTACAATAACGGCTAAATCCGCTACTTTAGCACCCCTTGCACGCATTGCCGTAAAGGCTTCGTGGCCCGGAGTATCTAAGAATGTAATTCTTTTTCCTGTAGGGCTTACTACTTGATAAGCGCCAATATGCTGGGTAATTCCACCTGCCTCACCTGCTACTACATTGGCTTCGCGAATGTAATCGAGCAAAGAAGTCTTACCGTGGTCAACGTGTCCCATGATAGTAACAATTGGTGCTCTATCTTTCAAATCTTCTGGAGCATCCAATTCTTCTTCCTCCTCCTCCTCATTCTGATCAAGATTAATAAATTCAACTACATAATTGAGTTCACTGGCTACCAATTCGATAATTTCTGCATCCAAGCGTTGGTTGATAGAAACCATGATACCCAAGCTCATACATTTACTAATGACATCGGTAAATGGCACATCCAAAATGCTGGCAAATTCACTTACAGAAATAAATTCCGTAACCTTAATGATTTGACCATCTTCATGCTCGGCAGCAGCACGTTTTTCTGCCATCAACTCACGCTTATCTCGGCGGTATTTGGCTTTCTGGGCTTTAGTAGCACCACGTCCGGTAGCTCCAGCAAGCTTGCTTTGTGTTTCGTGTATTTTCTTTTGAATTTGTTTAGCATCAATTTCTTGAGGCTGTTGCTGAAATCTTCCTGCACCTTGTCCCCCACCACGACGGTCGTTGTTGGCCCCACCTTGCGATTGGTTTTTACCTCTACTATCATTGTTGTTAGACGTATTTCTATTGCCCATCGGGCCCGTACCACTCTGTCTTGGTGCAGTATTTGCACTACCCTGCCCTGGAGTACGATTGGCTCCTGCGGCAGTGCCTCGTTGGTCTGGCCGGAAAGATTCGGGTTTCTTTTGAACAGGAATACGTTTACGATTACGTTTTTCACGGCTATCGCGCCCGTCGTTCCCATTATTAATGGGCAACTCAATTTTACCGATAATTTTAGGACCTTCTAATTTAGGCACCTTCATTTCGATGTGCTCTTGCTTAGCATCTTCATTGCTATCGGTTTCAGGAACAACTTCGCTTACCGGCTCGGTTTTTTCCACAACTTCTTCTGCAACAATCTCCTTTTTCGGTATTTTAGCTTTTTTGGGCAATACGGCTTCTTCTGCAACAACCGCTTTAGCCTTTATTGTTTTAGCTGCGGCAGGTTTTTCTGAAGCATCTTCAATTTCTTTTTTCTTGACCGATTTTTTAGGTCTGGTAGATTGGTTTAAATCTTCAAGATTAATCTTGCCTAATATATTGGGACCATCTACTTTAGCAGTCTTGACATCTATATGTTCTGGCGCTTTAACTTTAGGTTTTTCGACTACTACTTTAGGTTCTTCTACCTTCTTTTCCTTAGCGACATTTGCTGGTTTGGAGACTTTTTCCAAATCTATTTTACCTACCACTACAGGAGCAATTTTAGAGACCACTATTGGTTCCTCTTTTACTTCTTCTTCTTTGGGTTCCTCCTTTTTGTCTTTTGCAACAGGGGCAGGTATTTCAACTTTAGTATCTGCCGTCGCTACTACAGGCTCTGTTTTTGCAATTACTTCTACAGGCTCTTCTACCGCCTTTTTTCGAGCACTGGGCAAGGCAATCTCATCACTCTTCTTCTTGACGAGTTTGTCTTTTGCAAACTCTGCCTGAAGAGCATAGTACATGTCTTCGGTCAGTTTGGTATTCGGATTACTAGCATTAATTTCAAATTTTTTATTAGTCAGGAACTCAACAAGAGTTTCCTTGCCAATATTAAATTCTTTGGCCGCTGCCAGCAATCGTGGTGTTGTATTTTCTGTAGCCATTCGTTACTTTAGTCAATAAAAATTGTCTTATTCTTTCTTTGCATTCCGCTTTTGACTAATATACAAACTTACACTTTTTATATTAATTGTAGTTGCATCTTGAACGCAAACGAAAGTTATCTTATTCTATACTTATTCTTCCGTTCTGTCAAACTCTTCTTTCAGAATACGCTGTACATCACGGATTGTTTCTTCTTCAAGGTCTGTACGTCTTGCCAACTCTTCAACACTAGGTCCTAAAATACTCAAAGCTGTATCATAGCCCACCTTCTTAAATTCATCTATTACCCACTCATCTATCTCATCGCTAAATTCATCCAAATCAATGTCAAATTCATCAACCTCATCTTCTACAACATCGCGATATACATCTATAGTATAACCTGTTATATCTTGGGCTAGTTTAATATTGACACCTTTTTTACCAATAGCCAATGATACTTGATCTGGCTCGAGGTAAACATCTGCATGATGTCTTTCATTATTGAGATCCATACGGTTAATTTTTGCAGGAGTCAATACGCGTTGTATCATCAAATTGATATTATTGGTAAAGTTGATAACATCAATATTTTCATTCTTGAGTTCACGCACAATACCATGAATACGACTACCCTTCATACCCACACAAGCACCTACGGGGTCAATTCTATCATCAAAACTTTCTACTGCAACTTTCGCTCTTTCGCCCGGTTCGCGTACTACTTTCTTAATGGTTATTAGTCCATCCAAGATTTCGGGGACTTCTATTTCCAAGAGTTTTTCCAAAAACGACTCATGGGTGCGGCTCAAGATAATCACCGGATTATTGGCGCGCATCTCCACTTTTTTTACTACTGCACGAACAGTTTCTCCTTTTTTAAAAAAGTCGGAGGGTATTTGTTCTGTTTTAGGCAAAATCAGCTCATTGCCTTCTTCATCCAATAAGAGCATTTCTTTTTTCCAAATTTGATATACTTCGCCATTGATAATTTCACCAATACGGTCAGCATATTTTTTCATCAAGTTGGTTTTCTTTAGGTCGCCTATACGAGCCGCTAATGTTTGCTTAGCAGCAAGAATGGCTCTACGACCAAAATCCAGCACATCCATTTCTTGATATACTTCTTCGCCAACACTGTAATCGGGTTCAATTTTAATTGCCTCAGAATACTCAATTTGAGCATTATCGTCCTCTACTTCACCGTCTTCTACAATTTCTCTGCGACGGAATATTTCCAAATCACCGGTTTGGTCGTTTACGATAACATCAAAGTTCTCGTCGCTACCATATTTCTTACGGAGCAAGGTTTTGAATACATCTTCCAAAACCTTCATCAGGGTTGGGCGGTCAATATTTTCCGCTTCTTTAAACTCTTGAAACGATTCTATAAGATTGATACTAGACATGATTAATCATTTTTTTAAAGATTCTGTTTTTAAAATGAAATTTGTATAACTGATTGTTTAATTGAACTAAAAGGTATTTCTGTAGTTGTAGTGTCCTTTTTCTTGGGCGAAATCAACACCTCCAATACTACCTTGTCTTCATCCACCTCCATCAAGTTGCCCAATACAGCTAGCCCTTCGAGCATAGTTACCTCTATCTTTCTACCAATATTCTTGGTGTATTGACGATGCAATAGCAGAGGTTCATCCACACCTGGACTACTGACCTCCAAACTGTAATCTCCATCAGGAAACAAACCCGACTCGTCAATTGCATAACGCAACTTGCGATTCGTACTGCTACATTTGGCTATTGAGAAACCATCATCTGCATCCAAAAATATTTTGAAATTATTGGTCGGCTTTACTTTGATGCTCACAATAAAAATGTCTGTACCCTCGATAATAGGCAGCAACATTTCTTCTATTTTTTGTACTAAGTCCATATTAGGTATAAAATAAGGGGACACCCAATGTGTCCCCTCCTCTTAATCTGTTGCAAAGTTATGGTAAAATAGCTTTGTAAAAAAAAATATTTTAAAATACTTAAAAAACCTCGTTGATGCTCTTTCATCACTCCTTCATCACTTTTGCGCTGCCCACATTGCCA
>JASGCQ010000018.1 GCA_030054025.1 Phycisphaerales bacterium
CCAAAGCGAATAAAATCAATACTTTCTTCGTGAGACCTAAACGCCTATACCTATACTTTAATTTTTATTGCGTCTTGATTTTTTTTCTCTTGTTGATACATATCCTTGTATATATCGTATCCGAATTGAAAATCAGCAGACTCAAATTCCTTTTCATCATCTTTGGGGTTTGCAGTAGATTTTCCAAAGTGCAATTGCACGTAGCACACTGAAAGCCACGCAGAAGATGGCACGCCCTAAAACAAAAGGGTGTGTCCTCTGCGTTGGTTTTTCAATAGTGTGTTGGGTGCTTGGTCGTACCTTTAGAACTGTTGGATACTAACAAAGAGACACATCCTTTTGTTTTTATAGTTTTATTAGAGACTGTTGTATTAAGATAACATAACAACTCAATAAAAGCTAGGAAGATGTCACTAAATTATATTGCCAAATTATTAAAAGAATTGAGATTGAAGCATAATCTGACACAAGGTTATCTAGGACATAAATTAGGCAAAAATCAAACATATTACTCAAGGTTAGAATCAGGAAAGGCAGAATTGACGATACCCGAAGCCAAAATTCTTGCTAAAGAATTTAATGTTTCATTAAATAAGTTTTTTGAAGAGATTGATTGTGAAGATGAACTGATAGAAGATAACTCGGCAGTATTCAGCGAATATCTTACAAAGTGTTTCAAAGAAGAATATTTCAAAATACTTAAAGAATATTTAAAAGTTTGTCAAGACAAAGGAATTGAACCAAATTTAAAATAAAGCCTACACCGTATCTACATCAAAAATGATCTGCACACCCGAAAACCCCTTCTTGCCGAGGCTTTGCATGCGTTGAACCCTAAGAGATTCTTTTACTTGCTTTAAGATTTGGCTATCACGTGGACATTTTATCCATACCTCCTGAACGTATTGGTTGCGCACCCTTGCTACTCCTGCCGGCACGGGACCTTGTATCGTTATTCCTTCCATATTGGCTATGGCGGAAGCCATTTCTGTTGCTGCTTCAATGGCTTTTTGTTCATTGCGGTGGCGGCAAATAATTTTGATAATACGGCAAAATGGAGGATAATCAAATTGCTGACGGAAATGAATTTCGTTGAGATAAAAACTACGAGTGTCATGTTGCTGTACCCATTGCAAAACAGGATGCTGCAAATTGTAGGCTTGTACCATTACTTGACCTTCGCCATCTAGCCTACCCGCTCTTCCGCTTACTTGGCTCATCAGCTGAAAGGCACGCTCATTCACCCTATAGTCGGGATAATTGAGCAAACTATCGGCACTCAAGATACCTACCAAAGTTACATTCGGAAAATCCAATCCTTTCACCACCATTTGTGTCCCCACCAAAACATCAATCTGCTGTTTATTGAGTTTGTCTAGTAATTGGCTAAACTGTTGCTTGCCCCTAGTGCTGTCCAAATCTATACGAGCTACACGAGCTTTTGGGAAAAGCATTTGCACCTCTTCCTCTATTTTTTGCGTGCCAAATGTTTTACTCACAAGGTCAGTACTGCCGCATTTAAGGCAATGGTGCAAGACCCGTACTTTGCTGCCACAATAATGGCAATGCAATTTATCGGTACTCTTGTGATAAGTAAGTGCCACGGAGCAATTGCTGCATTGGGGCACCCATCCGCAGGTGCGGCAAATCTGAAAAGGACTATAACCCCGTTTATTTTGAAAGAGTATGACTTGTTTGCCATTGTGCAAGGCCATTGTCATGGCTTCTTGCAAAGCGGGCGTGAGTAGTCGGATGCCCTGTTTATATACTTGGTCGAGGCTACGAGCGTCTATTAGCTGTACCTTGGGCATTTTTACTCCTTGAAATCGTTCGTTCAAGAGAGCAAAACCATATTTGTGTTGTTGTACGTTGTACAAACTTTCTACAGAGGGTGTTGCAGAGCCCAGTAACACTTTTGCTTGGTATAATCGAGCCAAATAAATGGCAGCATCACGCGCATGAAAACGGGGCGCAGGATCTTGTTGCTTGTAGGAGGCATCGTGTTCTTCGTCCACAATAATGATGCCCAAACTATTGTAGGGAAGCCATAGCGCAGAGCGTGTGCCTACCACTAATTTATAAGTGTTGCGGCGTACTTTTTCCCAAATTTCCACACGCTCATTATGCGAAAATCGGCTATGATAAACACCCATTTCTTCACCAAAATAGGCACGTAAACGATTGACTAATTGGGTAGTGATGGCAATCTCCGGCAATAAAAAAATCGCTTGCTTGTCTGAGCTGATACAGTCTTTTATTTTTTGAATATATAGCAAGGTCTTGCCCGATCCGGTAACGCCTTGTAACAAGCAAACTCCTTTCTCGATAAAATTTGAACTGATGGTATCAAAAGATTTTTGTTGTGCTTCGGTAAACACTATTGAACCTGTTTGTTCGCTGGGGATGTATTGTAGTCGGTCCACATCACGAAGCTCTACTTCGAAAATCCCTTTGTCTATCAAAGGCTTTAATTGAGCTGCTGTAGCTTTTATTTGGTCTAATAATTCGTTGCGCAAAACATAGCCTTGCTTTTTGTTCATTTGTAAATAAGCCATTAGCAGACTCAATTGCTTGGGCGATTTTTGCAGTTTGTCAAACAGTTGGTGCAAAGCCCCTTCTTCAGTATAGTTCTGAGCAAGGCAAATGACTTTTTCTTTTCGAGGGCTATAACTTTGTTCTAATCCTTCATTGATATAGACGCATTCGTTTTCGATGAGTTCGTTGAGCACTTTAGGCAGGTAAGCCGCACCTACTGTTTGGCGCAACTCACTAATGGTCATCTCTTTTTTGAGGAGTAGAGATTGAAGTGCTAAAAAGGCTTCGTTGCTCCAAGGTATCGAGTCGTAGTCAGTTCTATCAGCCCATTCGATGCGGGTTTCACTCATTAGTTTCAAATGAGCAGGAAGCGCAGCGTTCATCACTTCGCCGGGCGATGCAATGTAATATTGCCCTACCCAATCCCAAAATTGTAATTGTTTTTCGTTGACAATAGGTGCTTGATCAAGAATGTTGCGAATGGGTTTTACAGAATAAGCGTCTGGTGATTCATTATGCAAGCGTTGCACAATACCTGCAAAAAATTTATTGCCTTTGAGGGCTACTTCTACGCGCATACCCACGACAATCTTTTCTTGCAACTCGATAGGTACACCATAAGTAAGTGTTTGGGGTAGATTGAGCGGCAAGATGACTTCGGCAAAACGAAAATTTGATACAGGACTAGAAATCACAATGCAAGATAGTGGATTGCTCTAAATTCCTTAATTCTATTCCGATATTAACAACAAGAATAGGTTTGTGCATCAGGAGTATTATTTTTGCGTATAATCTTTTAAAACATGCTTCAAAAGTCAACGCTCGAATTTCTAAGTCAGCTCAACGATAATAACAATAAAGTTTGGTTTGACGACAACCGTAAAAAATACGAGGCTGCCAAACAAGATTTTGAAGCCTTTATTGCCGAAGTATTGTTGGCGAATACTACCTTAATTCCTGAACTAGAAGGAAGAAAAGCAAAGGATTGCATTTTTAGAATTTTTAAAGATGTACGTTTTTCGAAAGACAAAGCACCGTATAAAAATAATTTTGGAGCGGCTTTTGGTAAAGCCGAAAAAAAGACGATGGGAGCTGGATTTTATATTCACTTACAACCTGGGAATCATAATTTTATAGGAGGTGGAATATGGATGCCAGAGGCGGAAACCTTAAAAGCAATCAGGCAAGAAATTGATTATAATTTTAAAGAGTTTCAGAAAATAGTCAGTAAGCCTTCTTTCAAAAAAATGTTCGGAGATTTGGATGCTTCAGAAAAATTAAAAAAATGCCCTAAAGATTACACTGAGGACAATCCTGCCATCGAATATTTGAAACTCAAAAGTTTTACTGTTGGTACAGCCATAAGTGATAAAGATATGTTGAGCAAAGAGGTTATTGCTAAGGTGGTCGCAGTAGTAAAAGAAAAGAAGCCCTTAATTGATTTCTTAAACAGAGCGATTGCTTAATGTTTATCTTCTCGGACAAACAGTTTTATTAAATCCTCTTTGAGGGTCACTCAATAAACCTGTTTTAATCATGGAGATTTCAAAACCACCACGCAAATTGGATGCAGCTTTCAGTTTCGAAACATTCATATCATAGCTCATAGCCACCGTAAATTGATTGTAATCCAGCTTTACAATTGGTATCAGCGCATCACTTACTCGGTACATAATACCCGCATACAAGATGATTGAATTTTCCGTCTCTGCCGCATCATTTTTACGACCTACTAATCCCCCAAGTATAGTTTCATTGTATTTACCTTGCAGCATGAAATTGTTTTGTGTTTGAACACTCCAAGTTTCATTAACCAGCCAGTTGATTCCTAAATTCAAATTCCAACGAAAATTTTGTCGCACTCCTGCCAAGTCATTATAAAAGTTCGATTCGGGGCGCGTGAGGTGGTAACCGGCTATCCCAAAAGAGTAATTCGTTTTGTTATCGGCACCGGTATTGCTGGTATAATTGATGCCAAATCCCAAATCCATTTGACCAACTTTGGGGTTGGGTAACTTTTCACCGCTTGGCCTGTTGGGGTCATAACCTGTACTCGGGTTGTATTGGCTGCCAAAAGTCATTTTGTTTGGATCGTAAAAGCGTTGTAAATATCCGCCCATCAATCCGAAAGATAAAAGTGTGCTATGATCTTCATTGAGCATTTTGTTGTACGAAAAAGCGAGGCTGCCCGAGAGTGTAGTCAAATTAATGCTACCCGTTTTGTCGTAAAATCCGATAAAACCGATTCCTAAATAATCTTGAGATTCACCGATTTGTCTTTTGATTTCGGCACTGGTTGTCGCAGTCTGAAAAGCTGCGCTAATACTGCTCCATTGGTTGCGATACATCAAGCCCATTCTGTAATCCCCATTGTACAAACCTGTAAGTGCAGGATTGCGCAAAATGCTCGTTTCATAAAATTGAGAAAAATGGATGTCCTGGGCAAGACCTCTTTGGCTAAAACTCAAAGTAAGTGTTGCTATAAAAACGATAATTTTTTTTGAAAAAATGCTCATCTCTGTTTTTTAAAGATTACTTAATTAAGGTTACATCACTTTTCCAAAAAATTGTTTCACCATTGTCGCAAGTAGCTTCTAAAGTATAAACAAAAGTGTCTGGGTTTTGAGCTTCGCCTTTAAAAGTGCCATCCCATCCTTGTTCCTTTATATTTGCCTCTATGTTAGTACGTTCATATACTTTTTGTCCCCAACGATTATAGACGATGAAAGATTTTATTTTACCGACACCTTTGCCTTGAGGGTAGAAATAATCGTTCAGACCGTCACCATTTGGCGTAAAGGTGTTCGGGATAAATAATTGACTTTGATCGCAGAAAACGACTATCACAACATCGTCAGAGTCGGAGCAACCAAAATCTGTAGTTCCTTTTAAAGTATATATGGTTGTGACCAGTGGTTTGGCTACAGGATTGGCACAGTCGGAGCAGCTCAAACTATCTGTAGGCGTCCAAGTATATTTTACGGCAATCTTACTCGAGCCATTCAATTGAACTGAAGTTCCTGCCAATACTTTTTGGTCAGTTCCTGCATTTACTTCAGGCAATGGATGAACGACCACTTTTATAAAGCCGGTATCTGGAATACAAGAACCTTCGCTACCAATTACTCGATAAATAATCGTACTATCTGGTGTAGCGATTGGGTTGGAAATATTTGCATCGTTCAAGAATGTGGCCGGAGTCCAAAGATACTTTTGTGCTCCAGATGCTACAAGTTGGATTGGTCTTTGCGCACAAGCATCTATAGCTTTTGCCAGTATCAGGGTTGTTTTAGTTTTAATGCCTACATCAAGCGTGTCTTTGTTGGTGCAGCCATGCTCGTCTGTTCCAAACACAATATATTTAATCGGCACTTTTGTAGAGGTAGTAGGGCTTGCGCAATCGATACAACTCAATGTAGGGTCGTATATCCAAGTATAGGACACTGCCCCATTTACAAGCAATGTTGCTTGGTCGCCCAAACAGATAAGGGTATCTTTTGCTTTTATTTTGGGCAAATCATAAACGGTAATAGCTTTCGTTACAGAATCTATACAGCCATTCGTATTGGTGTTCACCAATTTGATTGTGTAAGCACCTGCCTTTGGATATACACGAATCGGATTTTTGCTTGTACTCTTACTAGCATCATCAAAAGTCCATATAGAAGACAGGTAAGACGACATAAAGCTATAAGAAGAATCATTCAAAGTAATAGAAGTACCTACGCAAGCAGGAGAATAAGTAATTATAGGAGTAATGCCATCCACTTTTATGGTATCTAATCCTTTGCTTGATGTCGAACAGCCCTTTCCATCACCCAATATAAGGCTTGGAATATAATAGCCAGGGGTAGTATAAGTGTGTGATGTCTTTAGCTTACCAACGGCACTTTCTGTATAACCATCTGCAAAGTCCCAAATCATTACTTTGGCATTGATGAGCTCTGCCTCAAAATCAACTGTTAGTGGTTTGCAGCCTTTAAGAGGTGCGTATTTTATGGCACCATCATAACCCAATACTCGAGCCTTGCCAAATGCAGTATCATTACAGCCATGCTTATCAAATGCAACCAGCACGATACGATAGACGCCTGAGTCAACATAAGGAGTTACCGGACTGGGTATGGTGGCTGTGCTACCGTTATCGAAATCCCAACTATAAGCAATCGCATTAGTTGAGGTATTGGTAAAGCTGACAAATAATGGCGGGCAAAGTGCAATACTGTCGCTCATTGTAAAGGATGCAGTAGGTTTAGTTGTTTTTACATAAGCTGTTTTTGTGAGCGAATCTTTACAGCCGGTGGCATCGGTAACCACAAGTTTCACATTGAAAGTGCCGATTGTTTTGTAAGTGTAAACAGGATTGGGCAATGTTGAGCTGCCAATACCATCACCAAAATCCCAGAAAAAATTCAGCCCAACACCCGTTGTTTTATTGAAAAATTCATTAGCACGACCGATACAGGTAAAGGTGTCCAAGAGTGCCGTAAAGTCAGCTTTAGGTCTTCTCGATTCCACAGCAAGAGTGTTAGAATCTTTACATCCTAAATTATCTGTAACAATTAGTTTGACAGTATAAGCACCCGGACTCGAATAGGATTTCGAGGCTTTAATTGAAGTATCTGTAGTAGAGGTGAGGTCGCCCCAAAGCCAGGTCCTTAAAACATTTTTGATGCCTTTGCCTTTCGTATTGGTACTACTGTCCGTAAAATTGATGGTAGAGGGGAAGCAAGACAATAGAGGGCTAGGGACAAATTTTACAAAAGGTTTAGCTACAGCCAGATAATTGCTTCTTGTATAAGACCCACTGCATTTATGAATGTCTTGGTACAGTAGTGTGACAGAATAAATACCCGTATCTCTAAAAACGACAAAGTATTTATTAGAAACAGAATCATACAACACTTTGCTGCCCGTGTCGGAAGTACTCCATGCGATTTTGGCAATATAGGGAGAACTCGTATTGGTCAGCCAAAAAGTATCGCGAAAACATTGGTCGGAATCTACTGCGGTAAAAGTGGGTTGAATCTTAAACAGTTGAATATAACGTGTAAGAGAATCTCTACAGCCAAAACTGTCGTTGGTAGTAATGAGCGATACTGCATAAGTTCCGGTGTCTGAATAGATATGAACCGGATTTCTAAGCGTAGAAGTAGCACCATCTCCAAATCGCCAAAACCATGATGTTGGGCGGTAAGAAGAGTCTATGAAGCTGACCTTCAAAGGCGTATCACAAGAATATTTTATACCGAAAAAAGAACTGGGTGGATTAATAGTAACAGGTTTAGAAATAGTATCTACACAACCATAACGATTGGCTACTAGCAGTATTCTCCTATTTCCTGCAACTTTATACTGATGGTTTACAAATTTGCTGGTGTCTTCCAAAGTAAAGGCATCGCCAAAATCCCAAGTGTATTTAATGCCTCCAGTTGAAAGATTGGTGCAGTACACATAATCATTCTTGCAAATTACGTTTGGATAAAAAGAAAAATCTGCATGAGGCTTATTGCCTGTTTCTACAAAAAAAGAATCGGTAAATGCACAATTGCTATCCGTCAGAACAGTAACCGTAATCTTATGTCTTCCCTCTGTTGTGTACGTGTGTACAGGGCTTGCTAATGTTGAGGTAAAGCCATCGCCAAAATCCCAAGCATAAGTTTTGATTTTATAAGGGTAATAGAAATCCGGTGTAACATCAGGGTCTAATGGGTCGAAAAATTCATCGGGGTAAGGGTCTTTGAATGTGAAGACTTTAACGCAATACCAATAAGGAGGGGAACTATACCCCTTTATTGGTGAACATAGGGCAAATAGTTTTGAAGTATCTTCTGCTGAGGGTAAATGTGTATGGGTGAATAACTTAACACTTGCTGTAACTTTAAGCGGAAGGCAGCCGCTGGGAGAATCCACCTTAATCGTGGCATAACCATCATAGATTCTAATAATCACCGGAGCGTTAGTGCTATCGTAATAAGGGTTAGGATAACCACCGGGAAAAGCTTTTGTGGTATCCCTGACCCTTGAAGTGTCCATACAGCCCAGGCTGTCTTTCACGATTAAATAAACGGTAAAAATGCTGTCATGTGTATAGGTGTGTACAGGATTCTTGAGTTTCGAAGTGCTGCCATCGCCAAATACCCAAAGAAAACTATCTGCTCCACTGCTTTTGTTGGTAAAAGTAATGTTCACGGGGGCCGGACAAGGGTAAATTTTATCGTATTTAAAATTAGCTTTGGGTTTGGGGTTTACCTTGTAAGTGTTTACTGCAGTGTCTTTACAACCCAGACCAAAAGAATCTATCATGGTAATGGTATAAGTACCACCAGTCCAAAAATTTCTTTGAGGATTTAATCCTGTAGCACCACCTCCGTCGCTCCAAACCCATTTTGTACTCAAAGGCGAAGGGGTAGAAGTATTTTCGAACATCACCAAGCTTGTTCCCGCGCAAATACTGGCGGGTACTTTAAAGGTTGAATTCATGGGAACAGCTTTGATCAAATTGAGCTTTGTAAGCGTATCCTTACAGCCATTAGCATCAGTTACTATCATCGTAACAGTATAAATACCGCTAAGCGAATAGTTGTGTACCGGATTGCTAAGCGTAGAAGTCCCACCATCACCAAAATCCCAACTATAAGTATAAGGTGATTTTCCTTTTGTAGCCGTAGCATTGAAGGAAACAGTATCGGGTACTTTACACAAATTGACCTTTGAAGTACTGAAATCTCCTTTCGGTTTTTCGAAGATGATGACTTTGCTGCTATCTATGCGAGTGTTTTCGCAGCCAGCACTGTTGGTTACCTTCAGTGCAACATTATAGCTCCCTGAGGCACAATACAAATGAGTGGTATTATTGCTTGTAGCAGTATAGCCATCGCCGAAAGACCAAACAGTAGTATAAGCTCCGGGTGCATTGGCAACAGAAGTATTGGTAAAAGTTACATTCGTGCAAGGGCATCCGGAAATTGGTACACTGGTATAGTTGGCTATTGGGCTTGGGTACACATTAATCGTAGCTGTTTTACTGCTGGAAGGTCCGGATCCAGTTTTTACAGTTAATCGTACAGTATAGGTGCCAGTAGCAATATAGGTCGTTGATGGGCTTGCCAAAACAGATGTTTTAGAATCGCCAAAATCCCAAGAATAAGTAGTACCACTAGTAGTACCAGTGCTTTTATCAGTAAAATGTACATATAATGGATTGCACCCCGAATAAATATCTGCAACAAAATCAGCGGTTTGTGCCGAAGATTTGTAAAAAATGAGTGCAAAAAGAAAGAATAATAATTTTGTAAAGAGCTTCATAGTGCATATCATATTTAAGTAGAGTATCGGAATAATTTAAAATCTGAATAGGGTTTTCAGTAATAAAAGTAACAAGACATTTCGAATTAAACAATTTAATAAATGTCAATTTGCCACAGGTTGCGGTCTTATAAGTTGATTTGGCTATTAATTTCAAATTTTGCGCTATACTTTTGCAAAAATTAATTCGTAAAATTACTGTGATGCAAAGCACTTTCAAGGCAACACTAGAATACGCCCAAACCCAAGACCACTTAGATGTTTTGCATTCTTTTCGTGAGCGATTCTTGTTTCCGCAACATAATGGTAAAAACACTGTATATTTTTGTGGCAACTCCCTTGGCTTACAATCAAACGCAGTAAAATACCTGATGGATTGTGAATTGGCAGATTGGGCAAAATATGGTGTGGAAGGGCATTTTGAAGCCCGTAGCCCTTGGTTTTCTTATCACCAACAATTTTCTGAAAACCTAGCTAAAATTGTCGGTGCTCATAAAGATGAGGTAGTGGTCATGAACACTCTTACTGTCAACTTGCATCTTTTACTCTTGTCCTTTTACCGTCCTAAGAATGGGAGATATAAAATTATCATGGAGGCTGGAGCTTTTCCGAGCGACCAATATGCCATAGAAACACAAGTGCGTATGTATGGCTATAATCCTGACGATGCGATTATTGAAATTGCGCCAAGAGCAGGGGAACACTTGATAGCAGAAGAAGATATTCAGAAAGCTATTGCCGATGCAGGCGATAGCTTGGCGGTAGTTTTGTTTGGCGGGGTCAATTACTATACTGGACAATTGTTCGATATGAAAGCCATTTGCCAAGCAGCACATCAGGTCGGTGCTTATTGTGGTTTCGATTTGGCACATGCCGTAGGTAATGTGCCAATGCAATTACACGATTGGGATGTTGATTTTGCTTGTTGGTGTTCTTATAAATATTTGAATTCTGGTCCAGGTGCAGTGGGCGGTGCCTATGTGCATGAACGCCATGGCAATAACCCTGATGTTTTTAGATTAGCCGGTTGGTGGGGCAATGATGAAAGTACCCGATTCAAGATGAAAAAAGGCTTCATTCCTCAAAAAGGGGCCGCTAGTTGGCAGATGAGCAATGCACCCATATTTAATATGGTGGCACATCGCGCATCCTTAGATTTGTTTGCCAAAGCAGGTATGAAAGCCTTGAGAGAGAAAAGCGTCCGAATGACGGCCTATTTAGAATTCCTTTTGCTACAACTATCGCATTTATCTTTTACCATTATCACGCCCAAAGAAACAGAAAAGCGTGGTGCTCAATTGTCTTTACTATTTGATGCTAGGGGCAGAGAACTTTTTAAGGCATTGACCGATAATGGTGTAATAGCAGACTGGAGAGAACCCAATGTTATTCGTATAGCACCAGTGCCGATGTACAATAATTTTGAAGACTGTTATCGTTTTTACGAAATATTGGCAAACATTTGATGATTAAGACCACATTCTAAATTTGCGTTAAAGCCTTTTAGCCCTCGCGGATAAAATAGATACTACACTCTAACTTCGATTTCTTATGAAAAAAGTTTATCCGCTTATAATATTTCTCATTACATTTTCGGTATTGGGTATTCTATATATTCAAATGTCGTGGATAAAGAATGCACTTATTATTAAACAAGAGGATTATCTTACCAATCTGAAAAAATCCCTCGAAGATGTCCGCACTACGGCTCAAAATTCCTTCATCAATGCAGAGGGCTATAATCCCGATCAATTGGATGATGTAAACAAAGAGATGATGTTGTCTTTAAGATTTTCGGCACAAAAGATACAAGTAGAAGAAATGAAGATGATTATTGTGCAAGCCATGAAAAACAGAGGAATCAAACAACCTTTCGAGTTTTGTGTCACCAATATATTCAATAGCCCCATTTCGCTCAGCGAAGGGTTTACCAATGAAATGTTCTCTGAAAGCATTTACACAAGACTTACACCCCCTTCTAGTGCGCAACCTGAAACCATCTTTTTGTATGTAAAAGAGCCTAAAAACTATATCATGCGTCAAATGGCTTCTATGATTATAGCTTCGATACTCTTTACGATTATCATTATTTCTGCCTTTGCACTCACAATTCGCACTATGCTGCGCCAAAAAAACATTTCAGAAATCAAGTCGGATTTTATCAATAATATGACCCACGAGCTGAAGACCCCCTTGGCTACTATTTCGCTTGCTGTGGATGCGCTCAATAATGAGAAAGTAATACACGATACCGATAAAATACGCTACTACAGCGGCATGATAAAAGAAGAGAACAAACGTATGCACAAGCAGGTAGAAACCATTTTGCAGGCAGCCAAACTCGAAAAACAAGAAGACCTCAACCTGAATATACAAAGCTTGGATGCCCACACGGCTATTGATAAAGTAGCACGAAATTTATCCTTACAAATACAAGAAAAGTTGGGCGACCTTCACCTCAATCTTTTGGCAACAAAATATTTTATTGATGTGGACGAAGTTCATTTTTCCAACATCATTTTTAATCTGTTGGATAATGCCATTAAATATTCCAAAGACGCTCCAATCATAGATATCAGTACCCAAGTGAACAATGATATGTTGGCGATTAAAATAAAAGACAATGGTATTGGCATGAGTCGCGAAACAGTAAGTCGTGCCTTTGAAAAATTTTACAGAGCACATACGGGCAATCTGCACAATGTGAAAGGATTTGGCCTAGGCTTGAGTTATGTAAAAACAATGGTAGAAGCACAAAATGGTTTTATCAAATTGGAGAGTGTGCTGGGTAAGGGTAGTACCTTTACTGTCAATCTGCCATTGACTAAGGACAAGCAAGATGCTTAAAAGACAGTTGTGGAAAAAACTAAAACGAGCGTCTAATCATTAAATAAACTTTGTCTTTTGTCTCTCAGCGAATGGAAACATAAAAGTGATGAAGAACTGATTGTTCATTACCAACAATCGGGAGATAATCAATGGCTGGGTTTGCTATTGGAACGCCACATCCTACTGTTGCTTGGTATTGCCATGAAGTATCTGAAAGATAAAGCACAAGCGCAAGATGCCGTACAGCAAGTATTTATCAAAACCATTACCAATTTTCCGAAAGAACCTGTTCAGAATTTTAAAGGCTGGCTATATATCTTGATGCGTAATCATTGCTTTGGTGTATTGCGCAATGCCAATTTTCATGCGTCCGACCAAGTATTGATACATCTTGAAAGCCCCGAAAGCAAAAGCCATGAAGAATGGATGAGCGACGAATTGATGCGCCAACAAATGTATCAAGCAATAGACAGCCTTAATGCGGAACAACAAATTTGTATCCGACTATTTTATATCGAAGAGCTTAGTTATAAAGAAATCATGGAACGTACACAGTTTAGTTTTGAGCAAGTAAAAAGCTATGTGCAGAACGGAAAACGAAATTTAAAAATAGCTTTGCAAAAATTGAATCCAAATTTCGAATGAGCCAAAAACAAGACATACATAATTCTGACGCACACCACAAAGGCAATATGAGCCTGAGCGATGAGCATTTGATGGCTTATACAGAAGGCAAATTGAGTGCTGAAGAGCAACGAATTGTAGAAGAACTGATGAGTGATGCTGGTGTCGAAGCAGATGCCATTGAAGGCTTGCAGATGATGCATACTGTAGAAAGCAAGCGCATGGTGGCAGAACTCCAACGCAAACTTCACACCGAGTTGTTGCGCAACAACCCAAAGCGAAAAAACAAATTTGCCGAAGACTACTGGAGCTGGATAGCTGTGGTCATTATCCTTCTTTTAATGATTGTAGGCTATATCGTAGTAAGGATTGCGAGCAAGTAGTTTTGTTTGGCCAGAGATTTCCTTATTAAAGATAAACGGTAGTCCAATTTTAATAACTTATTCCTACAAGCAAGACGGTTCTAAAATCCCTTTTCCTTATCTTGCAGGCATGTCTGTTATTGAAACCACAAACCCTGATTTTGACCTCGCAGTACAATACGTTTGTCAGACTGACAAGCCTATTTTCTTGACAGGAAAAGCGGGTACTGGCAAGACTACTTTTCTTCGATACATCTGCGAACATTGCCCTAAAAAAATGGCTATAGTAGCTCCTACCGGTGTGGCGGCCATTAATGCGGGCGGTGTAACGATGCACTCTTTTTTTCAATTGCCTTTTGGTGCTTACATCGCCGACCACAAAACTGAATGGGGTGCTAGCAGCATGGAAATCAATAACCGTCATAGCTTGCTCAAAAATCTCCGACTCAATCATAATAAACGCCAACTGATTCAAGAATTAGAATTGCTGATTATTGATGAAGTTTCCATGCTGCGTTGCGATATGCTCGATGCCATTGATACAGTTTTGCGTCATATCCGAACAAAATATGAAATCCCTTTTGGCGGAGTCCAAATTTTATTCATCGGCGATTTGTATCAATTACCTCCAGTGGTGAACAGAGAAGAGTGGCAATTGATGAGTCCCTATTATAAAAGTCCCTTTTTTTTCGATGCAATAGCATTGCAAGAAGCCAATTTGGTCAATATCGAACTCAAAAAAATATATCGTCAACAAGATTTCGAATTCATATCGGTACTCAATAGCATCCGCAATAATATTGCGGATGCTGAAGATATGAAAGTACTGGAGCGTTGTTATAATCCGAGTTTTACACCCAATGCCGACGAAGGATATGTTTTGCTGACCTCGCATAATGCCAAAGCAGATGTGGTGAATAAAACAGAGTTGGAAAAATTGTCGAGCAAAACTCATTTTTTTGATGCTGTGGTAAAAGGTGATTTTGGCGAACGAGTATCACCCGTAGAAAAAAAAATGCCTCTAAAAGTAGGTGCTCAAGTAATGTTTGTGAAAAATGATAAAGGGGAGAATAGAAGATACTATAATGGCAAAATCGTAAAAGTTACCCGAATCGAATTGGGTAAAATATTTGTTGCATTGGAAGACGATTCTGAAATGGAATTGGAGAAAGAAACTTGGCGCAACATCAATTATAAATACAACCAAGAAAACGATGATGTAGAGGAAGAAGAATTAGGTTCTTTTACTCAATACCCGATTCGTTTGGCTTGGGCTATTACCATTCACAAAAGTCAAGGTCTTACATTCGAAAAAGCGATTGTAGATGCAGGAGCCTCCTTTGCCCCAGGTCAGGTATATGTAGCCCTTAGCCGATTGACTTCTTTAGAAGGTCTAGTATTGCATACCCGTATCAATCCTGCGCAAGTAATGACAGATGATCGTGTGGTGCGCTATACCGAGCAAATGGAAAGTCAAAAGGACTTACAGACTGATTTGCAAGCCGAACAAAAAGAATTTGCTGCTCGAAAATTAGTAGAAAGTTTTAACCTCGATAAACTCTGCGAGGCGTATAAAGAAAATTATTTGGGCTTTTCCAAATCGGCAATACCCGACAAAGCGGATGCTGTAATACTTGCCCTTAAATGGAGTGATAAGGTTAATGAACTGCAAGCAGTGGCTCAAAAATTTAATCGTCATTTGGCCGGAGTTTTTGGCAGTGGTTCCCGACCCGACTATGCACACCTGCAAGAGCGTACTCTAGCAGCAGCTCAATATTTTTCCAAAGAACTGGATATGTTGGAGCTAGTGCTAAAGCTCCATATAGAGAAATATAAACTAAAACAAAAAACCAAAAAATACATTGCACAATTGCGTTTTATATTCTTGCTTTTGGGGCGTAAGAAAATGCAAATTGACCAAGCAGCCAAATTAGCAGTGGGCTTGAATAAGGGAACAGACATTGCCTCGCTACTCAATATGATAGCTGAAGACAAGAAACAATTTTTGGTTGCTCAACACCAAGAGGAAGAAAAAATAATTACGGTAAAAAAGGAAGTAGGCTCCAGTAAGGCTATTAGTTTTGATTTGTACAAACAAGGCAAAACAATTGAAGAGATAGCTACTACACGCAGTATGGCGCAAAGCACTGTAGAAGGTCATCTTGTTGCGTATATTGCTACGGGCGAACTCGAAGTGAGTGCGTTTGTCAGTTCGTCAGAGCTATCGCTTATTCTGCAAAAAATTAAAGAATTAAAAGGATTGAGTGCTACTATTTTAAAAGAAAATTTGCCTCCCGAAATCAGTTATACCAAGCTCAGAGCAGTAATCACCTATCATCAAAGAATGAAAGAGCTGGGTTAGTATCGGGTTATCGAAAAAGAACAATTCTAAATGGAATAAGGTAGAAAGAGTATCATTTTTCTAAACGATTGAGTCCTGCCTTGGCTAGTTGATCAATAGACAATTGTGCATCATGGTTCCGCATAGTCAAGCAATCATTAAATTGTTGCATAGCTTCATTTTTCATTCCTTTTCGTTCGAATATAAAACCCATTTGTAATGCTGCTCTTGCAGCAAAATACTCTTTTTTGTCTCGTCCTTTTTGAACCGTTGCGGTATAAAATAGCAAAGCCTTTTCGTCGTTTTTTAATTCTTCGAAAATCCGTCCATAGCGAAAATTATAGTCCAAAACATTGACCGTATTGCCTAGCTCCTTTTTGCCAATGCTTTGTATTTTTTCTAAAGCTTTTGTATAAGATCCCCCGTCAATGAGCAAGCGTACTTCGAGCAAGCTCCGCAAGGGCCAAATTGGTTTTTCGGCAAAACGCTGTGCTTGTTTATCTGCATCTGTAAGCGCATTTCCTTTGCTAGATATTAGGCTCAAATATTCATTGTAAGCAGTTTTGTTCCCTTGCAGATAGGCTACCCAAGCTATTTTCAGCCAAGTGTCTTTTACAAAATGGCCTCCTTTATATGATTTTAAAAATTGTTGATAAACCGAAAGACAATTCATATCTAAGCGAAGCAGCATAGATTCTGCCAGCTCATATTGCAGGATAGGATATTGTTCGTAATAGGAAATATTTTTTGCTTTGTTGAGTATAGAGTAAGCAATATCTGCTTTGCGATAATTGAGTGCAATATTGGCTTTGATAAAGCTGCGCATCAAGTTATTTTGCTCCACAAATTGTGTGCTGTTCAAATATCTCCAAGCCGTTTCAGGGGCACTTTGCAAATAGAACTTAAGATAACAATAATAAATCATCGCTTCTTCTTGCATCGCTCCTATTCCATCCAAATGCGTATTGAGGTAATGCGCAATTTCCGATACTCCTTTATTGATATTACCCTTGATGCCAAAAACGGCACCAATCCATTTGTAATTTTCGGGCATTGCTCCGGCTACCGCTTCTTCTAATCCCCAAAGCACTTTGTTTTCTTCGAATAGAGGGTATAAATTTTTGTTTTCTTTTAAGTATAAAAATGACTTTCGAAATCTATTTGCAGCTTTAAAGTTCTCGCCTAAGCGTAAATGAACCAATGCCCAATGGAATTGAATATTAGCTTTACAAAACAAATGCCAAGGACTCGATTTATCGCCTTGTTCCAATAAATCTAAACGATTATCCAGATTGATTTTGAATGTGGTTAGTTCGCCTTCATTGCCATTAAAAAGTATGCGAAGGCAGTCGCTATAATCAGCTAAATAATGTGGTATGAGATTATTGGGATTTTTTTCAATTTCTGCTTTCAATGTTTGATTGGCCTCCTCTTGTTGTAAAGCCATGATTTGTTTGTAAGCTTTCAGACAATTGCCATTGAAGTCGTATCTATACTCTGTGGCAAAGGTGAGCGAACAATGCGCTATAATAAAACACAACAACAATAAAACTCTTTTCATAAACGGCGCAAAAATAAACTAAATAATCCGCTATGGATAAATGAATGCGCCTTGAGATTTGGTATTGTGTAAGTTAATATTTGCTCTCTTGCATTGTTCTGCCCATGCTGCTGCTTGTCCATTGCTACTGATGACTATTTGTTTGGGTAAAAATGTTTGAATCACTTTGGTAATATTCATTGGCTTTTCCCAAGATGTAATGATTAAAATGTCTATTGGAAAGGCTTTGCTCAAATTGTATTCTTCATGCAGCAGCAAAATAGAATGATTTTCAAGCGTTATAATTTTCCGACTATCTCGACCATTTTTATAGGAAGCTCCATAAGCAATATGCGCATTCTTGGTGGCAAATGTTTCGCTGTCATCTCCATTTAGGATGCTATAATGATTGCCTTTGATGAGTTCACAATGCACTTCTTTCGATTGGTTGAAAACGATGAATTTTTCTTGACGATGAATTGAAATGCTTCTTTCTAAATGAACGAGAGCAATAAGCAACAAGCTTAAAAATGACATCCAAATAGCGATCTTCTTTTTTTTGAGTACAAAAAATGTGGACGCTGTAATAAACAAATACAGCAATATCAATACTGTCGGCGATACATAAATACTTCTGAAACTTGAGAAATTTACTGCTTGCAAAATGCCGATAATACGATGAAAAATATCGGATACAAATACAATAACTGTAGCAACAATCGTAGCCAAAAAACCGATTTTGCTCACCAAGAGCAAAATCATACCCATCACCAAAATAAAGCCCATAGCGATACCAGCTAGGATATTGGCTAGAATGAACATGGGTGGAAAACTATGAAAATAGTAGCCTACAAGTGGTGCCACCAATATCTCTGCTGCAATACTTGCTGCAATAGCATCAATGCCGTATTGGATAATACGGTGAGGGGAGCTGTATAAAGAGCGGAGTGGTTTGTAAAAAATGATGAGTGATAAAACCGCAACGAAAGAAAGTTGAAATCCAATATTGAACAACCACATGGGCCGGAGCAATAAAAGTATAAAAGCCGTAGTCAGTAATTGATTGAGCGGATTGTGTTGTTGTTTAGTCACATTGCCCAAGATTAATAGGCTAAACATAATTGCTGCTCGCAAAGCGGGTGTGGATGCTCCGGCGAGTAGCACATAAAACCATATTAAGGCTAGGCTAAAAATGAATTTTAGCCATTGATGTTTTTGCTGCCGAGTCAATTGAAATAAAAAACTTATTGCAGCAAACAAAATAGCCACATGAGCTCCTGATATAGATATAATATGAATAATGCCTGTATCGTTATAGGCTGATCTGGTGTTGGGGTCAATATCTTGCTCATCGCCAAGCAGCATAGCTTTTAGTAATGCTTTGCAGGTACTATCTTTTATAGATTCTTCAATAGTGCTGATGCAATATTGATGTGTCTTCTCTAAGAAAGAATAGGTATTCTTTTTGCCATAAACAAATACTTGTTCTGCCGAAAGAAATTGCTGTATGTATATATGCTTGCGTGCGCAATTCTTTTCGAAATCAAGCTCGAAAGGATTGCCTGCATTATGAATAGCCTGCCACTGATTGGGCAAGAGAATAGTATCCCCAAAGTTGATGGAGAGCCGATTGTTTTTAGTATATAGATAAACTAAAGCCTTGCCCTTAATGGTTTTTGTTGTTTGCTTGTCTATTAGTTTAAGGAGGCAGAGTTCATATTTTGTTGTCTTATTTTTTAGGGTAGGTATTGCAGATACTTGGGCTAATATTTTCTGAGATGAGCTTTTGAGTTCAGTTATGCTTTGCACCTTATACTGTTGCTCTTGGTAAAAGCATATAGTAAAAGCTAAAGTGCAAATCGAAATCATGGCAGCTACAGTAGCAGCGATTTGATATCTCTTTTTGCTTAAAGAAAGCAGCCCTAAAATGAGGCAACAGCATGTTGCTACAACCAATGCGATGAAAGGCAAATAGTAATTTATGCTTTTTTCTGTCAGCTTATCATACAACAGGATACCCATGATGAAAGGCAGTACCAAACGTATCATTGGTGCCTTTTCCCATATAGGTACAGTTTTTCCAGATTGCATTTGTTAACTTTATCTATTCTTGAAACCACTAATTTAAAGTCAAGTATAATGCTATTTTTTAAAAAGGAAATAATTAGTGATTGACAAAAAGTCTATTTATTTTCGCACAGTCTATAAATCACTAATGCTGTTATGAGAAAGTTGATTACAATACTTTTTATAAGCGCTCTTGTTTGTGTACAGGCTTGCGACTCTAGCAATGCACACAAGACTAGGGGTGCCATTGTTTTTGGCGATTCTGCAACAATAGTGAACGAAAAAGACCCACAATATTTGAGTGATAATGTTGCCGATTTTGTACCTGCAAAAGCAGAAGTTTCTGCTAAAGATACGGTGACTATCCCCGAGAAAACGACCGTTGAAGTGACTAGCTCGCCAAAGCCTATAAGCAATAATGAAATACCGAAAAATTCCGCTAAAGGACTTGAAGTGCCTTTTAAGGGCTTAACTATTACTATATCCGGCATAGAAGTAAGAAATAATAAAACGATTGATTGGGAGAAAGCAAAGGGAGTTGCCTATACTATCGAAAAAGGAAACTTAGCAAATTCTTCTTTAACCTGCAAAGGAGCTACCGTAAATAAAGTAATGCAACGCATTCAAACAGTAGTATTGCTCAAAACAAAAAGTGGTAAAAATATCAAATTGTCCGGATTGCCCACTTACAGTACCGAATGGCAAACCTTAAAAGGAAATGGAGGCACTTACGTTCTAAGTGGTGTTAGCGATAATCGCCTGCCTTACAGACAGCAATTCTCTTTAAAAGCTGCTAAAAATGCCGTTCAGAAGGCATCCAGAGCCAATAGAATGAATAGGAAAGAAGAAGAACTTCTACTCAAATCCGTAAATCGGCTTCGAGCATACAATCAAGCACCATTGAGCATTGCCCTCAAAAGTGTAATCTGGAAAATAAGTGCCAAAGATGCCGTAGGCAAGCCTATCGAAAAAGAAGTACGAATAGACTATGAACGATAAATCTTTAGATTAGTCTGCTAGGGCAATACATTTCAACTCTATAGCAATAGGTGTGGGCAATGCTGTGATAGAGCAGGTAGTACGACAGGGTAGATTGTCTTTAAAATACTCGGCATATACCCTATTGTAAATTTGAAAATCACGTTTCATATCTACTAAGAAAACGGTAACATCTACCAGTTTATCCCAACTGCTGCCACATTCTTCCAATACCAATTTTACATTATCAAAAACACTGCGGCATTGCGCTTCGAAATCAAATTCGAGGAAATTGCCGTATTTGTCCAATTTCAACCCTGGTATTTCGTCGGTATCCACTTTGCGCGGACCAATGCCCGAAAGAAACAAAAGACCAGCCGCTTTGCGCGCATGGGGGTATAGGCCTACAGGTCTAGGAGCCTTTTCTAAAAAATGTTTTTCGGACATGAGGTATTTTTTTGCGAAAATAAAGCTAAATCTCCTTGTTTACTATCGTTTTATAACAAAATCAAATACACACATTAAATAAAAATCACAAAAGTGTTAAAAAAATATCAATTTGTTTTGTTGATATTTGTATAAAATAGACTACCTTACGCACTCTTACATTACCAAAGAAAATGTTTATCAAATTATTTTTTATAAATTTTGCCATGAAAAAAAATTACAGAAAACAAATTTTAAAAGGTGCATTGTGCATTTTTACAGTATTATGTTTAGTTTTTTCTAGCAGACTGAATGCTCAAACTACAGCTGCTGTGTATTCTTTTGCTCCGTCAACAACTACCTTTAGTTATTTGTCAAGTGGAACTTCGGTTTCAACACTTCTGTCAGATGATACTTATAGTGGAGCAATACCTATTGGTTTCACATTTAATTATTGTGGTACCAACTATACCAACGTTTATGCGGGCTCAAATGGATGGCTTTCATTTTCGGCACTAGTCTCATCTTATTCATTTAACTCCTCTGGAACTTTAAGCAATACATTATTTCCTCTTTGGGATGATTTGGATGGTAGTAGTGGTTCTGCAACATACGCAACAACAGGTACTGCACCTAATAGAGTTTTTACAATGGAATGGAAAAATTGGCAATGGAACTATTCTGCTACAGGAGTGACTATCTCTTTCCAAGTTTTACTATTTGAAACTAACAATAAAATTCAATTCATTTACAAACAAGAGTCAGGTTCTGTAAATTCTCCCTCTGCAACTATTGGAATTTCAGGAGTTCCCGCAGCTGATTTTCAAACTTTAGACGGCACTGGCACCTCACCAAGTTCATCCACCTCTGTGTTTACAACATCACTTTCAACCAAACCTGCGGATGGTCAAATTTATCAATTTACACCGCCACCACCGTGTTCTACACCTGTACCTGGTGCCACAGTAGCTACACCTTCAACACTGTCTTGTTTAGGTAAATCAACAATACTTTCATTTGGAACTTTACCTATTGCCTCTGGTTATTCTTATCAGTGGCAATCCTCTCCTGATGGTGTAACCTATACAGGTATTACTGGTGCTACAAGTGCCACTTATGTGGCAACCCCTATAAGTCCAACTTGGTACAAATGTCTTGTTACTTGTTCCACGGGGCCTTCGACTGTTGAGTCAACACCTGTTCAGGTTCTTTTCGCCAGTGCAGCCCCGACTACTACCTCGGGTGTTAGATGTGGTACTGGGGCAGTAACCCTTTCTGCCGCTACAAGTATTTCTGGTACTACGTTGAGATGGTATCCTTCATTATCTGGAGGTAGCCCTTTAGCATCTGGTACTACATATACTCCAACAGTTTCCTCTACAACAACTTATTATGTGGGTGCCGAAACTGGTGGCACAACTACCGGAACAGGTGCTCGTCCAGCCCCTGCGGCAACTACAGGTACGACTCCAAGCAGTTACGGTCTTGTATTTAATGCAAGCAGCGATTTTACCCTTAATTCCGTAGATGTTTACAGTGCTACATCTGCTGGTACTTTTGTAATACAATTGCAAAATAGTTCAGGCACACCAATATATACTTCAGGTACTTTTACCCTGCCTGTAGCTTCTAGTGCTAGCACTCCTTTTACTGCTTCCTTAGGTTGGAATATTACAATAGGAACAGGGTATAGAATTTTGATAATCTCTGGTACCGCCTCTCTCGTTCGAGAAAGTGCATTGGGTGGATATCCCTATTCAATAGGCACAGTTGGTAGTATTACTAGTGGTTATATTTCAGGTACAAGCTCGACTTACTATTTTATGTATAATTGGAATTATACAGCACCACCTATATGTAGCACTCCGCGTACCCTAGTTACAGCAACAGTGAATACGCCTCCAACCTTTAGCATAGCTGGCTCACAAACAGCATGTAATAATGCTGCTGCAATGATGAATGTAACTTCTAGCTTAGCCAGTTTCAATAGTTATGTGTGGACACCCTCTGCCAATCTCTATACAGATGCGGCTTGCACCGTGCCTTATGTTGCAGGAGCAAGTGCCAGCACTGTATATGCAAAAACAACAACCGCAGGTACTATTACTTATACATGTACTGCCAATAACTCTACTACACTTTGTGCTTCTACGGCTACAGCAATTGTTACGACTTTACCATCATCTGTTACTGTTATTGCTACCCCTGCCAATATATGTAATTCGGGTGCTACCAACTTGTCTATTAGTCCTGCAACTACTACATTTGGTGGGGCTACATGGCAATGGGCATCTTCCGCTGATAATATCATGTTTAACGATTCTCTTGGGATGACTGGAGCTACATTAAGAACCAACACACTTAGCTTTAGAAGATACTATCGTATTACGCTTAAAAATAGTGCAGGTGCTTTTTGCTTGAACTCAACATCAGACACTGCTCTTGTACTAATACCAGCCATTACCTCTGTAACAGGTGCTGCCAGTTGTGGCACGGGAACATTAACTTTAGGTGCTACGGCTGTTGATGGAACCATTAATTGGTACGCTGCAGCAAGCGGAGGCTCTTCTTTGGCTACTGGCACCAGTTATACCACACCGTCATTAACGACAACTACTACTTATTATGTTGGTGCTATTGCAACCCCAAATTTCAGCGCTCAGGTGGGTACTGGTACACTAACCAATTCTATCACTTCATACCCTACTCCTTTTGGTAATTATTATGGAAGTTCGCATGATCAGTATTTAATTACTGCTGCAGAATTGACTATCGCTGGTTTTTCGGCGGGATCTTTCTCATCTATTGCATTTGATTTGGCTACGTCCTATACTTTTGATGCATTGTCTAATTTTCAAATCTTGATGGCACCCACTACCGCAACTTCATTGACAACTACATTAATTTCCTCGGGCTTTACTACAGTAGTACCCAGTACTACTTATACACCTCCCGCCTCAACCGGATATGCAGCTATTCCATTTACCAATAAGTTCATTTGGGATGGCGTCTCCAATATTGTGGTTGATGTAAGCTTCTCCAATTGTAGTTCTTGTACCGGTACATCGTCTTGTGTCACATCTTATACTAATAATGGTACAGTGAACCAAACAAGTACATCATACGTTTCAACTGTAACCTACTATGCTGATGATAATTGTACTATTAATACATTTACTCCATCAGGCGGCACTTCCTCCAATACTTATTCTCAGCGTCCTAATATGAGGTTTATTCAAAATGGTTGCGAAACAGGAACTCGTACCCCTGTGACGGCTACTATTAATACCATACCAACAGTAACTGCTACCGCTACACCCGCTGTAGTTTGTGCAGGTTACTCTACTACTTTGACTGGTGGTGGTACCCCAATCGGTACTACTTACACTTGGTCTGGAGGTGTTACAAACGGAGTTGCCTTCACTCCTTCTAGTACTGGCACCTACACTGTAACGGGTACTAGCCCAGCTGGCTGTCAAGCTACAGCAAACGTAACGGTAACAGTAAACCCTGCTCCAATTGTATCTACCACTCCTCTTGGTACTTATACGGTTTGTGCGGACTCTGGCGTGATGTTGAGAAGTACATACTCTAGTGCAGGTCTTGCATTCCAATGGTATAATGGTGCAACACCAGTTTCGGGTGCTACCAACGACTCTTTACTTGTAGGTGGTGCTTCAGGAGGTTCGGGCACTTATACACTCAAAGTAAGTCTTGGTACTTGTAGTGCGCAAAGCACTCCGGGCACTACAGTGATTGTTAATCCTCTACCAACCCCATCCGTTTCGCCCTCTGGTACCCTAAATGTGTGTTCTACAACCCCAACTACCTTAACGGGAACTGGCACTGGAAACTATCAATGGTGTGATGCCTCGGGACCAATATCAGGAGCCACAGGCACTACCTATACTCCTTCGGTAACAGGAGCGTATAAACTTTTATTGACCAACCCATATACCGGTTGTCGTAAATTGACCCTTGCAACCAATGTGAACATTACACCAACGCCTACGGTTTCTATCAGCCCTAGCTTGAGTAAAGTTTGTATTGATTCATTTGCAGCATTAACCAGTGTTCACTCCGCTGGTTTCGGAACAGGAAATGTTTATCAATGGTATAATGGAACTACCCCAGTTTCTGCTCCTGAGGGTACAGCTGATTATTATACCCATACCACGCCAGGTGTTTACACGTTGAAAGTAACCAATAATGGTTTGTGTAGTACTACAAGCAACACAGCCACAGTTATCGTTAACCCCTTGCCTGCGTCTAGCTTTACCAAAACTGGAACCACTGGTGCTATATGCCTTGGTAGCACTATGGAACTTACCGCATTAACAATTCCAACAGGTTCTAAATACCAATGGATGCTGAATGGTATGGACATTTCGGGTGCTAATGGTCAGAGATATTATGCTCCAGTGGGAGGTGTCTATACTGTACGCATTATTGACTCCAATAATTGTAGAAAAATATCTGATACATTGTCATTAATCAATACGCCAATGCCAGTGCCAATTCCTTCTCCATTGAACGCTCGATTCTGCGAAGGAGATATTATTAGGATTTATGCCAATGCAGGTCCTTATGCAGTTTCTTTCAAATGGACTAAAAACGGTAGTCCACTACCTGATATTAGTTCGTCAATCACAACAGCTACAAGTGGTATTTTTTCTGTAAGAGTGATGGACATATACGGTTGTAATGCAACCTCACCGAATGCGACAATTGCAGTAGATCTACTACCATCAAAACCAGTTATTACCAAGATAGGTAGGGTACTGACAACAACAACACCCTATTCTACCTATCAATGGTATAGAAATGGCAAGCTGATTGCTGGTGCAACTTACAGTAGTTATACCCTGCTCTTTGATGGTGATTACCATGTAGTAGTGACTAACAGCACTAATTGTAATAATGTATCCGATACCATATCAATCCAAGGATTGTCTGTTAAACAAATATCCAGCAATTCCATAAACGTAGCAGTTTATCCCAATCCAAGTCAGGATTTGGTAAACATTGATGCTCCAGTTGAAGTAAACCTTTATGTAAAAGACATACAAGGCAAACAAATCTTGGAACTCAAGAACGCCAAACAAGTGGATATGGCAGCTTACGCCGATGGTATTTATATCTTTACCATTACAGACAAAGAAGGAATGGTATTGAAAATGGATAAAGTGGTTAAAAAGACTAACTAAATCCTTACGACTAATATCAATTTTAAACCGTCGCATCATCAAGATGCGACGGTTTTTTCTTTACATTTGAACTTGTATGAATAGTTTTGGAAGGAAAATTCGCATCCATATTTTTGGAGAATCACATGGAGCATCTATAGGGATTACCATTGATGGATGCCCGTTTGGAATATCCCTGTCAGAACAGGATTTTCTAAACGATATCAATCGCCGAAAAGCAGGTGCGATGGGAACAACTACTCGATTGGAAGAAGATGTCCCGAAAATTGTCAGCGGAGTATTTAATCAGCATACTACAGGTGCTCCATTGACCATTCTTTTCGAAAATACCAATACCCAATCCAAAGATTACGAAGCATTGCGCCACACACCTCGTCCTGGTCATGCAGACTTTGTGTTGGATAAAAAATACAAAGGTTTTAATGATTACAGAGGGGGAGGATATTCTTCAGGCAGGTTGACACTGGCATTGGTTGCTGCCGGAGTAATCGCAAAAAAAATACTAAAGGACATTACTGTAAAGGCGCAATTGGTAGAAGTGGGGGGCAATAAAAATATTGAGGAAGCAATTGCCAAAGCTGTTGAAGACCAAGATAGCATAGGGGGAATTGTGAGTTGCTGTGTTCAAGGTCTTCTAGTAGGGCTAGGTGAGCCTTTTTTTGACTCAGTAGAATCAGTGATTAGCCATTTGATATTCTCCATCCCTGCAGTGAAAGGAATTGCTTTTGGTAGTGGTTTTGCGGCAGTCAAGATGAAAGGAAGTGAACACAATGATGCCATCATGAACGCCGAGGGGCATACGCAAACAAATCATTCAGGAGGGATAAATGGGGGGATAACCAATGGCAATGAGCTTTATTTTGAAGTAGCTATAAAACCTACCAGCAGTACTCCTCGCGAACAGAAAACATGGAATCAACAAACACAATCCGTAGCACCCTTTACTATAAAAGGGCGGCACGATTTGTGTGTCGCCCTTAGAGTACCTGTTGTGGTAGAAGCCGTTACGGCAATTGCTCTTGCCGATTTACTCTTGCTTCAATAACTATTACTGAAGCGTTGCTTTCAGAGTGATGTTGCCCTTATTGCTTTGCACGCTTACAATATAAATTCCATTTGAAAAACTGCTCAAATCTAAAGGCAGGATATTGCTGCCCGAGTTCGTTTGCCATGATTGGTTCATAATCGTTTTGCCAGTCATATCGAGTACTTGTACCTTTAATTCTTCTCGTTTAGAACCATTGTAATCGAGGTTAAAAATTCCATGACTGGGGTTGGGGTACAAGACACAGTCTAGTTCATTGGTACCTACAAAATTACCCACACTCAGGTCTTTTAATAATTTGCGAACAGCACCATAGGCATTGATTTTTCCTTGCCCCCAATACACCGAACCTGCGGCAGGTAATGTTCCTGTATAAGTGTCTTGAATAGCAGTTTGGTACAATATTGTTCTTACCCTGTCAGGACTAAGTGTTGGGTCTATTTGAAGTAGTAAAGCAATTATTCCTGAGGCAATAGGAGCAGATGCAGAAGTGCCAGCAAATTCCCCAAAATAATATTTTTTGCCACTTACAGGATGTGTGAATTTGCTTACTACATTAGAACTGCTAGTGCCTGTTTCTGTATAAGCAGTATCCCAAGAGTTGACACTCGTTGCAATCGTGAGACCCGGTGCTGTGATGTCGGGTCTGATTCTGCCATCTACATAAGGACCTTTGCTCGAAAAAGGAGTAATGTAGCCCACAGAAGCACGATAGGACCTGGGAATACCATTGACATCCGTAAAATCAGATTTTGAAGTATAAGCACCGATTAACAAAGTTGATTTTCCGGCACCCATATCGCTTATTGTTGTGTTTGTATTGCCTAATGTACCCCAAGAGAAGAGATTGGTAAAGGTGCAATTGTATTTGTAGGTATAGCCATAATAATAATATTCATTCCACATATGGATATTGCCATTGTTTCCAGTAGCATTAATGCCAATACTATCGGTGGTTTTGCTGTACACATTAATCGTTACTCTGGGTTTCATATTGTACTCCGCCGATGAGGTATAAGTTTGAACAAAACAAGTGTCCAAGCCGTTTGCAGAGATTAACGTATGTGTTTTGGTGCTATTGTCAATACAAATTTTACCCGTGCTGTTTCCTGCAATCCCTTTGCTATACAGTGTAGTTTTTACACAAAAAGTTTTTGCGGTATCGCCCCAGACATCAATCCAGGTGCGCTTATAAGCAGGACTACTGAACTGTAAGAAAGTAGTAACACTGGTATCAATTGCGGTAAAACTTTTGTTCAAATGAATATTTGTGCTACCGTCATTGCCGCCACTCATCACAATAATCTTCCCTTTGCCGGAAAGCGTATCAAAAGCCTGATTGACCAATGAAGTGCCATCGTGAGGCCCTGAATGCGAACCCCAACTAATATTTACCACAATTGGTTTACCAACCGATTTGGCATATTTCATCATATAACTTACACCGTCAATAAAATCGGAGAAGCCACCTGTGAGCCATTGATTGCCTATCGAATCGCGACGTACCCCTACAAAAATTAGTTCACTTTCGTAAGCCATACCTCTAAATCTACCCACGCTGGGGCTGCCATATCCCGAACCTGCAGCTAAACCTGCTACTCCGGTGCCGTGTGTTTGATCTTTATTATCTGTTCCTTTTGCTTTAAGAGAAAGGGTATCACTTATTTCATTCCCATAGCTAAAACCCGCAGGAGCGGTACCCGTTCCGTTCATTTCCCAAGATTTGATGATTCGATACTTATTGCCTGAAGTGTCGTATAGGGTAGGGTGATTATAATCAAATCCAAAATCCATGATGCCTACAAGCACACCTTTACCACTATAACCCATTGGCAAGCTAATGCCACCTTGTACAGAATCTACACGAGTGGTTTTGCGAGCCACATCCAGTTGCGGAATTACAGGTTCGTCTAATTGTATGTAGCTGATACCTTTGATTGTGGTAAAAGAAACTACATTTTCAAGGGGTATTTGAACCGTCCAAATACTACCGGCTTTTGTGCCAACGGTGGCATTGAGCTTATCAAGGCCTTCTTGCACTTTTGCCGCTTCCGTGCTACTAATTTTAATAATCGCACTCACGCAAATCTTTCCATCATTTCTCTTCTTGTACACATAGCCTTGAGGGATACTATTATTACTGCTTTGTTTTGCAGCATCTTGAAGATAGGCTTTTGTAACAGGAGATAGTTTGGGCAAAACATCCTGAGCCATTGCACTAACATTAAAGCTCACAGCTAAAAGAAAGAGGTAAATTTTTTTCATGAAAAAAACAAATTAGTAAGGGTAAAGATAAAAGAAAATAAAGGATTCTCAATTATTTTGAGCTATTAAAATGCCGTTCGTTTGTTCGATAAAAGGGCGCAAAAAAAAGTGCTGTCTTTTTAGGACAGCACTTACAATTATTCTATCGTCACTAACTTGTTTTGCCCGCCACAACCATTTGATCCATTGTAGGGATAGGGCTACCCCCCATTTTTTCTATAGTTACGGCAAACATTTCTGCTTTGAAAAAGGTCTTCATTTTGAATATCATGTCACCCGAGCTAGGGTCGTACATTCCTGCATCTACAGGCTTTCCATCTACAATTGCCCACAGTTGATACTGTTTGCCTTCGGGGGCAGCAGGCATACTGTTCAAATCCAAGAATACATTTCCTGTGGCAGCATCCCAATACAACATACCCGAGTGTTGAGCATGAGTGCCCACACCGGCAAGATTTATTTTTTTGAGTGAAGGGAGCGACATAATATCCAAAGCTTCTTTTGCTTTTTGAGCAGCTATTAGGGCTTTGTTTGTTCCATCCAACAGCTTTTTTTCTTGTGCGCTGATGTTGGCAATTTCGGCACTCATTTTTTTATGCTCTTGCATCATCCACATATTGCAAATGCCACTTGCAATAAGCAATGCAATCGAGGCAGCCATAGCATATCCTTTCCAACTTTTTTTGCTAGAGGGTTTTTCGGTAAGCGATATTTTAGGAGTTTCTGTTTGGGTTGCAATTTTAGAGGCTGTAGAATTAGGTTCTTCTTGTATTGCAGCCCAAATATTTTGTTTCAGATGTTCAGGAGGATTTGCCGAATGGGATTGAGCATACTGAGCTAATAGAGCCTCTTGCTCGGCAACAGTAGCACGAACCGACGGATACTGCTCTATCAATTGCTCGATTTCGCATACCTCATCGGTGGTGGCTATTCCCAAAACATAAGCCTCTATGGTACCACTAGATATGTATTCCTCAATATTCACCTTTTTTTACCCCTTACTATTTTTTTAAACAAAAATTGATTTTAATTCTAAAAGAGCATTTCGCATTCGTGTTTTTACCGTTCCCAAAGGTATATTCAATGTTTGGGAAATTTCTTCTTGAGTGAAGCCCTGAAAGTAAGCGAGGTTAATCAATACCCTAAACTCAGGCTTCAAATTCAGGACAGACTTTTTGAGCCCAAGAACATCAGTATTGTTGGTGCTACTTCTTCTGCCGTCATTCAAATAGGCATTATTGCCTATATCGCTAGTTTTTTGACCTTGTTGAAAACCCTTAGAGCGAAGCGTGTCAATGGCTGAGTTGCGCGCAATATTCAACATCCAAGTGTATAATCTACCTTTGCTACTGTCGTATTGTTCTATACTTCGCCAAATTTTCACGAATACTTCTTGCAATACATCGTTTGCAAGTTCTTCTTGGTTCAATACCTTTAATATGATGCCACACAAAGCTCCCGAGTAATTATCATAGAGATAATTAAATGCTTTCTCATCTTTGATTTTCAGCAGGGCAATGAGTTCAGTTTCGAATAAAGCAATGTTGTTGGTCAAAAAAATTAAATTGGCTATTTAAACGTATATAATTCGAGTTTTAAATGATAGACCCAACAGACCCTCTTTATCTACGATAAAGCAAGTCTGTTGGTTTTCCATATCAATTAAAGTGTTTTTAATACCGCCTGTACAGCATCAAAATCAGGGATTTTACCCGCATCTTCCAATACCTCGCTGTGGCGAATGATACCTTCCTTGTCTATCACAAATGCAGAACGTTTGGATACGCCCTTCATGCCAAAACCAAAAGTTTCGTAGATAGTTTCGTAGGCAGTAGATACCGTTTTATTAAAATCACTCAACAAAGGAAAATTGATATTTTGTTCTGCCTTGAATTTGCCTAAGCTGAATAATGAATCTACCGAAATGCCCAATACTTCAGCATTCAATCCGCCATAGATATTGATATTGTCGCGTAGCGAACAAAGTTCGGCAGTACAAACACCAGTGAAGGCTAGAGGAAAAAATACCAATACTACATTTTTGCCTTTGAGCGAACTCAAGCTCAGTTCTTGTTTTTCGGTATTAAAAAGAGTAAAGTCGGGGGCTGCTTGCCCTATTGCTATTGCCATAATAATTGAAGATTTGGAGCAAATGTAGCTAATGCTTGCAAAAATGTCCTATTATCATTTGGAGCATGAAAAAATGTCGCTATAAGCCAAATCTATAGCTGATAAACACAATAGCTCTGCTAAAATGTCCTACAAAGTGGGTTTGGCATAAAATATGACAGTCCTTGTTAAAACACTTAAACATCTTTATATTAACAAAAATAATAGATTATGGCAAAAAAGACAAACAATTCTGTAAGCATTACTCCGCTCCACGACAGAGTAATCGTAAAAGCTGATGCCGCAGAACAAAAAACAGCAGGTGGCATCATTATTCCCGATACCGCTAAAGAAAAACCACAACGTGGTTCGGTGATAGCAGTAGGCTCTGGTAAAAAAGATGAGCCAATGACTGTAAGCGTAGGCGATTTCGTATTGTATGGCAAATATGCCGGTACAGAAATCAATCTCGAAGGTGTTGACTACCTGATTATGCGCGAAAGCGACATCCTTGCAATTATCTAATTAATTTTCAAATCTTTAAATCTTTAAATCAAACAACAATGGCAAAACAATTGTTTTTCAATATTGAGGCTCGCAACAAAATGAAAAAGGGTGTTGATATCCTTGCAGATGCGGTAAAAATAACCCTTGGTCCTAAAGGACGTAATGTAGTTATCGAGAAAAAATTCGGAGCACCAGCTATCACTAAAGATGGTGTGAGTGTAGCGAAAGAAATAGAACTGGAAGACGCTATCGAGAACATGGGCGCTCAAATGGTGAAAGAAGTAGCCAGCAAAACTGCTGATATGGCGGGTGATGGTACTACTACCGCTACCGTTTTGGCTCAGTCTATCATTTCAGAGGGTCTTAAAAACGTAGCTGCCGGTGCTAATCCGATGGATTTGAAACGCGGCATTGACAAAGCGGTAATCGCTGTGGTGGAAGACCTTCGTCGTCAAAGCCAAACTGTAGGTAAAGACAATAAAAAAATCGAACAAGTAGCTACCATCTCTGCCAATAACGATAGCAATATTGGTAAACTAATTGCACAAGCAATGGGCAAAGTAGGTAATGAAGGTGTCATTACCGTAGAAGAAGCAAAAGGAACTGAAACTACGGTGGATATAGTAGAAGGGATGCAATTTGATCGTGGATATTTGAGCCCATACTTTGTGACCAACACAGAGAAAATGCAAATCGAGTTTTCAAATCCTTATATCCTTATTTGCGAAAAGAAAATCAGCACTTTGCAAGACATTTTGCCTATCCTCGAAGCGACAATGAAAGCAGGTCGTCCGCTGTTGATTATTGCTGAAGATGTAGAAGGCGAAGCATTGACTACTTTGGTAGTCAACAAATTGCGCGGTTCTTTGAAAATTGGTGCGGTAAAAGCTCCTGGCTTTGGCGACCGTCGCAAAGAAATGTTGCAAGATATTGCTGCCTTGACTGGTGGTACTGTAATCAGCGAAGAACAAGGCATTCAATTGAACTCTGCTACATTGGAATTCTTGGGACAAGCAGAAAGTATCACCATTGATAAAGACAATACAACTGTGGTAGGTGGTAAAGGCAAAAAAGCTAATATCGTTGCCCGCGTCAATCAAATCAAATCTCAAATCGAAACAACTACTTCAGACTACGACCGCGAGAAATTGCAAGAACGTTTGGCTAAGTTGGCAGGCGGTGTAGCTGTACTCTATGTAGGTGCGGCAACAGAGATGGAAATGAAAGAGAAAAAAGACCGTGTGGACGATGCTCTTCATGCTACTCGCGCTGCGGTAGAAGAAGGTATCGTAGCAGGTGGTGGTATCGCATTCATCCGTGCAATTGAAAGTATCAGCAAAATGAAAGGCAGTAATGGCGACGAAGCAACCGGTATCGCTATCGTACGTCGTGCGCTTGAAGAGCCATTGCGTCAAATCGTTGCCAATGCGGGTATCGAAGGCTCTATCGTGGTACAAAAAGTAAAAGAAGGAAAAGATGATTTCGGCTTCAACGCCCGTACAGAAGTGTATGAAAAAATGTTGGCTGCCGGAGTAATTGACCCTACTAAAGTAAGCCGTGTAGCATTGGAAAATGCCGCTTCTATTGCCGGTATGTTGCTCACTACCGAGTGTGTGATTGCCGACAAGCCAGAACCAAAATCTACAGCACCTGCTATGCCAGGTGGTATGGGTGGCGGAATGGGTATGGACTACTAGTCTGCTTTATCATATAAAAGTTCAAGTATAAAAACCGCCGCAGACGCTAGTTTGTGGCGGTTTGATTTTTCAAAGTTTGTGCGAAAAAGACTTCAGCTAAGTCCTAATGTTACCATAGACAAAAAAGCACAACAATTAGTTGTGGCGCAATAAATTACTTGTAAAAGCTATCCGAATTTTTCAATATTGTGAAATTTATCTCGGACAATAGTAATTGAAAACACCACTACTCGGCAAATGAGGCTTTTTTTTTGAATAATCCTATGCTTAATTTTTCTTTTTCAAAAACATTCTTACCTTTAAGCTCAATTTTTATTCATATTTTAATCTTATTATGAAACAATTATTATACTGCCTTTCTTTTTTGTTGTTGTTGGCATCATGCACCAAAACTTCCAGCACTACGGAAAATACTACGATTTTGCGCAGTAGCAAATGGAAAATGACTGCCTATACAGCTAAGTTTCAGTTTATAGTGGGTGTCGACTCTGTGTACGATATTTACAAGAACTACGATTCTTGTCGTTATGATGATTATATCACGTTCGATTCCAGCTATCATGGTCTTCAGTATTCCAACACCAAAAAATGTGGTGCTGAATTGGATCAAACCTCTTTTGATTGGGAATTAAGAAACAATCAAACGGTATTGATGTTGAACAATGCACAATATACGACCAACAAAGTATATTTAGAAGCAAAAATTGCTAAAATCAATAAGAGTACAATGACCATTACCTACGACGATATCGTTTATGTTCCAATTGCTACATTTCCCATTACGTTTAGACCAGAACCCATATACTATACGCAAACATTCTCTAAACTATAAGTACGAATTTTTTGAAAGATCAACAACCGTCGGTCTTACCGGCGGTTTTTTTTATGCACCTAATGCACCTTTATTTCCCTTTTTATACCAATTTAATATCAGAATGACGTAGTGTATAAATCCCATCCTGTTATAG
>JASGCQ010000019.1 GCA_030054025.1 Phycisphaerales bacterium
ACAAAAATGTATAGCCCTGTTTCGGCTTTGCGCCTCACTTGCGCTACCAATAGCCCAAAGCTGTATCCTACAATGACACAGGACAAGGTAAACGTTTGGTTGCCCGAAAGCTATGCCGATGCCCAAATCATGGTGTTTAACCTGAACGGTCAGCGCCAATACATGGAACAAGAATCGAATGGGGCATATCGTGTTTTGCACTTAGCTGCCTTGGCGCAAGGATTCTATTTTGTTCGCATTGTGCAGAACAATGGAAATACAGTGCATTTGAAAGTAATCAAACAATAATAGACTATTTTTGTAAGTAAAAAAAAGAAAGGTCTTTGCTTATTCTTGAGGCCTCCAAGCTTCGAAAAGTATGTTGAGAAAATAATTTTCAGTCTTGGTAATCACATTGTCTGCTTTGCATAATTGTACAGCAAAATCTAATAGTTTCATTCTCTCTTCCGAAGTAGCATCATCATAAAAATCGTCAATAGCTATTGAATAGTGCTGTTCCCAATCTTCGGGTTTCAAATTGCTGATAATAGACATTGCTCTATCTAGGCTTACATGAAAAGGAAATTCGTGAACTAAATAATCTCTAATAACGATATCCTCTTGCATACTAAATCTATAATCAACCGCAGAGAGTATCATCAAAATATGATACCCTGCCATTGTTTTATTCATCCTGTTATTCGGCATAAATTTTAATCAACTTTTATATATTAGGTTGGTCTATTTTCAAATAAAGGTTTATGCTACATTGGTTTTTATCTTTGAGTTGCTAACAGCAAATCCAAGTCGGTGTATTTGAGTCCGAATCGGCGTGCTATAGAGGCTTTTGTGACGCACCCTTTATAGAGATAAACACCATTTCTAATACCCATTCTTGACTCAATCAGTGTTTCTAAGCCTCCAAAGTCGGATGATTGATTCACAATAGGCATTAATACATTGCTGATAGCCCTAGAAGCGGTGCGAGAGACTCCGGAGGCAATATTGGGTACGCAATAATGAATAACATCTTGATGTTTAAAAATTGGTTTTTGGTGGGTAGTAGGATGCGATGTTTCAAAGCATCCTCCACGGTCTATACTGACATCTATAATTACGGAACCCGCCTTCATATTACCCACCATTTCTTCGGTTACTACCATCGGCGCGATACCATGCAAAGGTTTGAGTGCACCGACTGCGATATCAGCGGTGGCAAGTTCTTCGGCAAGGGTTACTGGGTCTAATACTGAAGTAGGACATCTTCTGCCAATGTTGTTTTGTAAACGCATCAAGCGATAAATAGAATTATCAAAAATAGTTACAGAGGCTCCCAAACCTAATGCTGCTCTTGCAGCAAATTCGCCAACTACACCTGCTCCTATAATGACTACTTTGGCAGACGGTACCCCTGAAATACCTCCCAGCAAAATACCTTTACCATTATGTTGATTACTGAGGTATTGAGCAGCTGTTAAAATTGCAGAGTTGCCTGCAATCTCGCTCATGGATCGAACAATAGGGTATGTTCCCGCATCGTCTTGAATAGATTCGAACGCAATAGCGATAATTTTTTTTTGAATCAATTGCTCCAACATTTCAGCTTTGAGAAAAGGGAGATGAATAGGGGACAGAACAATTTGATTAGGTTGTAACAATTTGATTTCTGATTCAGAAATAGGAGCAGATTTAATAATCGTCGTCGCCTTAAAAACTTCTGACTTATCATACACAATCCTAGCCCCAGCCTCGCTATAATCAGTATCAAAATAATAAGCACCCTCCCCAGCATTGCTCTCTACCAATACTTCATGACCATTATTGACAAGCACAGCTACAGCTTCGGGAGTTAATGCCACACGATTCTCATCAAACGAATTTTCTTTAGGAATCCCGATAAAAAGTTTTTTTCGTTTTGGGATTATTTCCAGAGTTTCTTCGAGGGGTACATAAGAAAACGAGGGAGCAACAAAAGGTTTCATCCTATTCAACTTTCTAGTTAGAAACAGAAATGTACAAAATGTTTTTGAAAAATTATAGCTTTAGAAAAAATTATGTTTTACTTATGTAAATAAGCAGTGATGAAAATTAAATTATTCCTTTAAATTTGTCTTAACCATCCTTATATAAATAGTGCTACGCCAAAGTCAGCAACAAAAATTGCTCCAAAAAATGTCGCCCCAGCAAATTCAGTTCCTGAAATTGCTGCGCGTACCCACTATGGAGATGGAAGAACGAATAAAGGAAGAGCTCGAGATCAATCCGGCATTGGAGTATAGCCCCGAAGAAAACAAGGATGATTTATACGACAATGACAACGACTCTATTGACGATAACATTGATGACATATCGCTACAGGACGACAACGCCGAACAAATTGACATAGACGATTATTTACGCAATGAAAATGACGATGGTGGCTATGAATATTCCGGCGAACATGAAAAGAGCACCTATAGTTCAGTAAGATATGAGGTTGATTTTCATCAACATTTATTAGACCAGTTGCGTATGCTGGATTTAAATGAAAAAGAAATTGTCATTGCGGAGCAAATTATCGGGAGTATAAACGATGATGGATACCTTGGCAGAGCGATAACAGCTATAGCAAATGACTTAGCCTTCGGACAAAGTATTATTACCTCGGAAGAAGAACTAGCTGCGCTCATAAAAAAAATTCAAACATTTGACCCTCCGGGCATTGCCACCTACTCACTTCAAGAATGTCTGATTTTACAGTTGAAACGAATCGGTAAACCTAAGCCCCTTATTGATATTGCCATCAACATACTGGATAAGCAATATGAATTGTTTATAAAAAAACATTACGATAAGATTAAAAAGAATCTTCGTATTGATGACGCTACATTTAAAGAGGCTTTGGCGTGTATATTAAAGCTCAACCCCAAACCGGGTATCACTTTTGAAGGGAGCAGTTCTAATAACAACTATATACTTCCTGACTTTTTTATTGATAATAATGAGGGGGTCTTGGAAATCATGTTGAACTCAAAAAATGCACCTGAATTGAGAATATCGCAAGAATTCAAAGAGATGCTCAATGCGTATGACAAGGGGGATAAGAAAAATAAAAAAAATGCAGAGGCGGTAACTTTTATCAAGCAAAAGCTAGACGCTGCACAATGGTTTATCAATTCTATACGACAACGCCAAAATACTTTATTGCAAACAATGAGTGCCATTTGTCATTTCCAAAAAGATTTTTTTCTGAGCGGAGACGAAACCACACTCAAACCGATGATTCTAAAAGATGTTGCAGAAGTTACTGCCTTAGATATCTCTACAGTTTCGAGGGTAGCCAATAGTAAATATGTACAAACTCAATTTGGCACCTATTCCCTCAAGCATTTTTTCTCTGAAAAAATAACGATGGAAAATGGGGAAGAGGTGACCAACAAAGCAATAAAAAGTATCCTTAGTGAAATTGTTTCAAAAGAAGATAAAGAGCAACCACTTCGAGATGAAGACATTACAGATATACTTGCTAAAAGAGGGTATAACATTTCAAGACGTACCGTGGCCAAATATCGTGAGCAGTTGATGATTCCGGTTGCTCGGCTACGCAAATCCTAGTGCAAAATAGCACGTAAAATATCCAGCGAACGTAAGACTCCCAAATGTTGGGTATGGTGTTGTAAAAACTGTATGTGCCAATCCAGCAAACGATTTCGGGTAGAAGCATTCAACAATATACCCTGCACTTTCTGTATGTCCGATTCCTGAAACAATTGCCCCAAAATCTTAACATCATCATCGCTCAAACCCGAATTAAAACGGGCGGATTGACTGCTAAATATGCCTTCAATAGCATTTAAATAAGGAGTCTGTTCAGAATAATTGCCCAATACATGATAGCCTAAATACTTACCACATTGTATCGTAAAAAATAATGGAAAATTGCCTACATCAATATTCTTGGCAGCATCCAACAGGATAAAAAAATCATAGACAAATTGAAAGAAATCCGCTACATTTTCTTCTTTTGGCAAAAGCTTTTGAAGCAATTCGACCGAAAATGTGGCAATGCTATTTTTGACAATTTCTTCCTGAACACTTTGATAAATATAGGCGGGCTGAAATTCTTTAATCTGTTGTAATTGCCTATTGGGTTTATGTTCTGCAACAACCTCCAGCAAACTGGCTATTTGCAACAACCCAGTTCTTTGATGTTTGATTTTATCACTTCGTACACCTTTTAGCATATAGGATTGTAGTCCTGCTTGCTCTGTAAATAGGTTCACGATAAGACTGGTGTCACCATACTTTATGCGGCGCAACACAATCGCTTTGGTTTTGACCAGCATGAATTATTTAATAAAAACAAGTTTGCCGGCAAATGTTTCTGTGCCCAAATTGTTGGTTGCAAATACCAAAAACACGCCCGTTTCGGGTCGGTTTCCTTTGTAGTCGGTGCCATTCCATATTGCTTGACCTCCCAGAGCTTTGGTACGAAAGATGAGCTGACCCGAAATGTCTGTAATGCGCACATCGGCATTCTCTACCAAACCTTTTATGGCAATTGGTCCGGTATATCCATGCCTTACAGGGTTCGGAAAAATTTTCACCTCCTTATTACTTTCGCTTCCATCTGTAGCCGTGCTGCGGTAACTCACCAAACCTTTGTCGGTGCCAAAATATACGTCACCAGTAACAGGATCTACTCTTATAGTTTGAATCGCATTAGATGGTAGCGGGCTATTATCCACGGTAAATCTGTAAATGATTTTATTCGCATCTTCTGATATCAGCCATACACCATTTCCTGTTCCTATCCACTTTCTGTTCGCTCCATCTACTGCTATTGTTTTCACATTTTCTCCAGTAAATAACTGTCCGGCAAATTGATCATATTGCACCACTCTGATTTCAGTTTCGCATTGTCCTTGAATCACTCTATCAGGGCAATTGACAATACCAACGCCATTTGCTGTACCAATCCAAATTGCTCCTTTTTTATCATTCACGATACATTGCACCACGTTATCTGGTAAATTACCACTGCCTTTGCCAAATAGTAGCTTTGTATAGTCGTCGTCTGATGTATTTTCTAAAGTGCCTTTATCATTATATATCATTACACCGCCGCCATTAGGAGAAAAAAACCACTTTTGGTTATAATCATCTATGACTACCCCCGCAGCACCATTCTCCCAATAGGGTCTAGGGCGTGTAGTCGGCAATTCAAATTTGTACCATTTACCATCTTTTGAGGATAATGCCATTAACTCATGAGCAGCATCTGTTTGTGTAATCCATAGATTATTGTCAACATCAAAAGCGGCTCCACTCAAGCGGTAGGTGTATGGGTCAATCAAGTGAGGGTCAAAGACGGTTTCTCTATAATTGCCTGCTGTTTTATTGGTTTTCAAATAAAATAAACCTTGTGTTTGTGAAGCGATATACAGGGTTTGGTCTCTAGGATCTTTAGCCAATCGAACCGCATCCGTCAATTTGCCAAATGGGGTAAAATTATTTCTATTGTAAGCAGTCCATTGTTCATTTTCAAAAATGGAAATGCCATTCGGGTTGTCGGCAATATTCCAATTGTCGGCATAAGAGCCATGAGCAATATAGACTTTACCATTATCGGCCAGAATATCGTAACTACCTACATCGTTTGGCCCATTTGGTATAATGCTTTGATTGTAAGTTCTAAGTCCCCAAGCAAAATCGGCTATCCATACACGTTTATCCAGGGTTTGTACTGCCTGCATAGGGTAAGCAGATATGAAGGAATCTATTGCTGTTGATGCGGCATTGAGCATGTAGGCGGTACCATAGTTTTTGAATGTGTTAAATACCGAAATACTCAATCCATTTTCTAAAAGATCTAAGTGTTTGATTGTGCTTTTATCCCTTGTAAAAACAAAGGCTGTTGTGTCACTTTTTACTTCAAATACCGAATCGGTGGTAGCAACAAAAGTCTTATTGAGTGCGGTAACTGCATACAAAAATTTTCTACTACTATCTATCAGTTTCCATGAAGCCGAAGCTGCAATGGCGGGATTATTTTTATTTATGGAGTACAAACCGTTGTCTGTAGCGGCATAAAAATAGTTGCCATTCCCCGTCATTCCCTTTACGGAAAAACTATTTTTGTTTTTAGTAAAAACATAAGTTTCTTTGATTTCTTTTTTGCTCAGATTAACGACAATGATACCTAATCCGGTACTGAGATATGCGTAGCCATTTTCGGTGTAGGCATTATATATTTTTTTGTCGCCAGTCATTACTTTCAATTTGATTTGCGGAATATTGTAGAAGGTTTCATCCTTAAACAAATCAATATTGCTATTGTTGTAGATCAATAAAGTATATCCTGTATGATTGTCGTGCGCAGTATGGATAGGCTCTACATCCGACATTCCGTTTACTTTGGAATAGGTACTGATTTCATTTTTCAGTATGTCGTAAGTGTAAAAACTGAATTGTCCGGCTACATATAACTTGTTGCCATCGGTTGCTGCTGAAACGACCTTGTTGTAGGGTATGTGCGAACGCCATTGACCTATTGGTTGACTTTGAGCATAGAGCATGTTATCCCCAAACAAGCAATACAGACAAAATACTATTTTAAAAAAATGATGCATTATGATTGATAATTAATTTCTTAATTCTTAATAGACTAGTAATAGGTTAGCTGAGTTATTTGTTTAGAAAAATGATTTTCTATTAGTACGTTGCCAAAATTTAATTAATAAAAATCCAAACAGCATGCCGCCAAGATGTGCAAAATGCGCAACATTGTCGCCAGCGGAGTTTTGAACACCCGAAACCAATTCTACCAAGGCGTATAAGGCTACAAAATATTTTGCCTTTAAGGGGAATAAAAAATAGATATACAGCTCTGTGTTCGGAAATAAATAACCAAAGGCAAACAAGACACCAAAAACTGCTCCTGATGCACCAACCGTGGCTTGGTCTATAAGTCCGGAGAAAAAAGTATTGCTTTCTATATCAAACCTGCCATGCAAATATTGTTGAATCATTAAGGTGGATTGCGAAGACAGGTTTCGGTCGCCGGGATTATTTTGCCAATCTTTCAATAATCCATCAAAATTGAAGTTGTTGGTATTTGAAATGTGTTGTGTAATGAATCTTGCAAATTGGTCAACGGTGGGGTTTTGTTGGTATAGCGCAAAAGCCTTTTCTATGGCACCAAATTCGAAACCTAACACGGTAAGATGGCAGAGTGCTGCTCCAAGACCACAAACAAAATAAAAAATCAAAAAGCGTTTGGCACCCCAAATATTTTCGATAATACTGCCAAACATCCACAAAGCAAACATGTTGAAAAACAGGTGTCCAATACTGCCGTGCATAAATAGGTGAGTTACTAGCTGCCAAGGTCGAAAGTATTGAGATGTCCAATAGTGGAGAGCGAGATAATTCGACAAATCAATGTGGTATTGCTCCAACACCGTATCAAGCAATAGCATTATGGCATTGATAATGATGAGATTTTTGACAACCACAGGGAGTACCTGAAAGCTTCTTGGGCGAAATTCCGTCATAGAGTTTTAAGACTACTAAAAATGAGAGAACAAAACTACTGCATAAATATTTCATTTATCTCAAAAGACAAGAAAGAGCTAAAATTATAAGGATGAATTTGCAAAACATGCTGCTACGGAAGCCGCTAACTAATCGTACTTTTACCACAGTTTTTAAACAACTTCAATTAGTGCGGTAGTGCAAATGAAATCAATCATCATATTTGCTTCTGGAAAAGGAACAAATACAGAAGCTATAATTCAATATTTTGCCCAAACAAGACAAGCTAAAGTAGCTCTTATTGTTTGTAATAAACCCAATGCAGGTGTGCTGGATGTAGCAAGGAATCACGATATCCCCTTTTTATTAATTACAAAAAAGACATTGGAAGAGCCGCTAATAGTTGTTCAAATCAAAGAATATCGTCCCGATTTGATTGTATTGGCCGGTTTTTTCTGGAAAATACCCGAAATGATTCTACAGGCTTTTCCCAATCAAGTTATCAATATTCATCCTGCATTATTGCCCAAGTATGGCGGTAAAGGGATGTATGGTCATTTTGTGCACGAAGCTGTTTTGGCAGCAAAAGAAAAGGAAACAGGCATTACTATACATTATGTAAATAATCATTATGACGAGGGTGCTCATCTCTTGCAGGCGCATTGTAGTTTGCATACAGACGATAGCGTGGAAGATGTGGCTCAGAAAGTGAGTAGATTAGAACATAGTTTTTATCCTAAAACAATAGAATATATCTTGAATGGACAATAACATTGTTGTTAGCCTATTTATAAATTATTTTTACAAGCTATTGCACTTCAAGCTTGCATACAGCAAAGAGTTACAATCTCAAATATCTGACAAAAATTGATAAGCGAGAACCTTTTCAGATTGCCCCCTATCAATTTATCAAATCTAAACAGATTGATGTTCCGATTCTACTCCTACGTTTTGAAAAATATGAAACCGACAATCTTGAGGACAGAGTAATTTTAAATTCCTATTTGGCATTTGATTGTCTTGATGTACAATGTAAATAACACTTAAAAAGAACTGTACAGCGAAGGCTATAAATAAATTTTTTAGTTGATTATCAAACAAAAATTTTATTATTGCAACCTTCGAGCCGCATTTGGGTACTCAAAATGTGGCTCATCATATATAATATACTATAGAGAAAATGGCAAAGAATTTGTTGATAGTGGAGTCGCCTGCAAAAGCAAAAACAATTGAGAAAATTCTGGGTTCAGACTTTCAGGTAAAATCATGTTTTGGGCATATTCGCGATTTAGTGAAGGAGGATATGGGTATAGATGTAAAAAATGGTTTTACCCCAAAATATACGGTTTCGCCCGATAAGGTAAAGGTGGTGAACGAGCTAAAAGCATTGGCAAAAAAGAGCCAAGAAGTATGGCTGGCATCGGATGAGGATCGTGAAGGAGAGGCAATCAGTTGGCATTTGGCCGACGAAATGGGTTTGAATCCTGCCACTACAAAGCGGATTGTTTTTCATGAGATTACCAAAAATGCAATTAAAAAAGCTGTTGAGCATCCTCGTACGCTCAATATGAACTTGGTGAACGCCCAACAGGCACGCCGAGTATTAGATAGATTAGTAGGCTTTGAAATATCGCCCATCTTATGGCGTAAGATGAGTATGCAAAAAAACTTGTCGGCGGGTAGAGTGCAATCGGTAACTGTAAAGCTAGTGGTAGAGCGTGAGCGCGAAATCAATAATTTCAATTCTGTTTCGTCTTATAAAGTAGAAGCCTATTTTACAGCAAAAGACATTAATGGTCGTGATGTGACCTTCAAAGCTACGAGACCAGATAAATTGGCTGATGAAAAAACCGCAGCTCAATTTTTGACCTCCTGCTACAATGCAGCATATACGATTGATGATATTCAGGTAAAACCTGCCAAAAGAACTCCCGCAGCTCCCTTTACCACATCTACCTTACAACAAGAAGCTGGACGAAAACTGGGCTATGCCGTGGCTCGTACCATGCGTGTAGCGCAGGGGCTATACGAGAATGGGTATATCACTTATATGAGAACAGATTCGGTAAATCTATCCGAAACCGCCATGGAAGGTGCAGGAGTCGCTATTAAGAATATGTATGGTGAAAAATATCATCACCGCCGTAAGTTTCAAAACAAAAACGAATCGGCACAAGAAGCGCATGAGGCGATACGCCCCACCGATATGGGCTTGTCGCATATCAACGATCCAGAGGCAGCTCGCTTGTACGAGCTGATATGGAAGCGAACTATGGCTTCGCAAATGTCTGATGCAGCGTTTGAACGTACCATTGCCAAGATTAACGTTTCTACTAATAAAGAACATCTGACAGCAACCGGAGAAGTCATGTTGTTTGATGGTTTTTTGAAAGTCTATCTTGAAGATAAAGACGATGATATGGATGCCGATGACAGCAATGCTATTCTGCCACCTTTGAAAGTGGATATGGTATTGCCCTTGCTCCAAATGAAAGCGACAGAACGTTTTAGCCGAGCAGCGCCACGCTACACAGAATCAGCTTTGGTGAAAAAATTGGAAGAATTGGGTATTGGCCGCCCTTCTACCTATGCGCCAACAATAAGTACGGTACAGACTCGTGGCTACGTAGAGAAAAAAGATCAAGAAGGGGTAAAAAGGGATTTTCAAATTTTGACCCTTACGCCCAATAATAAAATTGAAACGGTTACGGCTTCTGAAAAAACCGGTGCTGAAAAAAATAAATTATTCCCGAGCGACTTGGGTATGATTGTAACCGACTTCTTGTCCGAACATTTCCAACGTATCATGGACTATGGCTTTACCGCCAAAATAGAAGAAGAGTTTGACGATATAGCAACAGGCAAAGTAATTTGGAACAAAATGATTGGCGATTTCTATACACCCTTTCATGAATTAGTAGAACATACGATGGAAACTGCCGGGCGCATCAAAGGCGAACGTGTATTGGGTACAGACCCTGAAAGCGGGAAGCCAGTGGTGGCCAGATTAGGACGTTTTGGCCCTATGGTGCAGATTGGTAATATTGAAGATGAAGAAAAGCCGCGTTTTGCTACCATCAAATCCAACCAAAGTATTGAAACCATCACGTTTGAAGAGGCGATGGATTTGTTCAAATTGCCTTTGAGCTTGGGTATGTACCAAGAGAGTGAAGTAGTGATTGGTGCGGGTAGATTTGGTCCTTATGTTAAGTGGAATGAACAATTTATATCCATACCCAAAGGAGAAGATCCGCTCAGTGTAGATATGGATCGCGCTATTGAAATTATAGATGAGAAACAAAAAGCCGATGCCCCGATTGCTTTTTATCAAGATCGGCCGGTTACAAAAGGTAAAGGACGTTTTGGTCCTTTTATTAAGTGGGGCGATTTGTTCATCAATATTCCTAAAGCCTACAATTATGAATCCTTGAGCCAATCGGATATTGAAGAATTGGTGAGTAAAAAATTGGAGAAAGAAACAAACCGATATATTCAGCAGTGGCCTGAAGAAAAAATTGCCATTGAAAATGGTCGCTGGGGACCATTCATCCGTTTTGGTAAATTGATGTTGAAATTAACCCGTAATAAGGCAGGGGAGAAGTTTAGCGATGAAGAGTTGAAAACCATATCCATTGATGAGATGAAGAAAATGATTGTAGCGCAAGTACCCGATGCGTTTGAAAAGAAAAGCAAAAAAGCTGCAACCAAAAAGGTGGCGATTAAAAAAAACGTAGTTAAAAAAGCCGCTTCTGCTGCACCCAAAAAGAAGGCTGTTGCGAAGAAGAAAAGTTAAATTAGACCTGAAAATAGAGAACGATTGTTACCTCAAAAAGAAATTCAAGCATTATTTCAGCTCATAGACGATCCCGACTTTGAGGTGTATGATACTGTTGCCAATAAAATTTTATTCTACGGTAAAGCAATCATTCCAAGTTTGGAACACCTGTGGGAAACCACTGTGGATGAAGAGGTTCAAGAGCGTATTATTCAGTTAATTCATCGAGTTCATTTTCAAGATTTACAAACAGAATTTAGGCAATGGCTCAGTGTGGAAGAGCCAGAATTGTTGAGAGGTGCGATTTTGATAGCCAAATATCAATATCCCGAATTGAATATTCCCTTTTTGCTCACCCAATTCGATCAAATTAGGCGTAATCTTTGGCTAGAGCTCAATAATTATCTCACCCCCATCGAAAAAGTGAACACCTTTAATGGCATTTTGTACAACTACTACAAATTGCAGGGTCACGAACTGAGCGTGAACAGTATAGAACATTTTTTTATTAATAAAGTGCTGGAAAGTAAGCAGGGCAATGTGTTTACCTTAGGAGTGCTGTACATCGCTTTGGCAGAACTATTGGATATACCCATTTTTGCCGTAGCCATACCCCGTCAGTTTTTACTCGCATACATTGATTCCTTGCAACATTTTTATACACAAGGGAACGATGTGCTACGCCAAATTAGTTTTTTTATAGACTCTATAAATGGGATGATATACACCCAAAATGATGTAGAGGTTTATATGACAAAGATTGGAGCGGATGCTAAAAATCCTAAATTTTATCAAGCCCAAAGTACCGTTCAGGTTATTTATCGAATGTTGGCCGAATTAGTACTCTGTTTTGAACATCATAAAGACGAAAACCGAGCTCAGGAAATAAAGCAATTAATGAACCTCTTCGACAATCAGTTGGATAAACAAGAAGAAGAATAAGAGATAAATTTTTTATCCTTCTGCCTGAAATGTACCTTTGTAAATCTATTCATCACGTTGCGTACAAAACACTTCATTTGTTTTTTTGCATTTGCTGTTTGCATTCGTTTTGCATCAGCACAAGATTCTCTTGCCACTGTCAAAGAGCAAGATTCTAGTATAGTGCTTGCTAAAGATTCGGTAAGAAAAATAATATTTCAACCAGATGCTAAACGAGCAGGCTTGCTATCAGCATTAATGCCCGGTATGGGACAAGTCTATAATCGCCAATACTGGAAAGTACCCATTGTATATGCTGTTATGGGTACTGCCATATATTTTATTGTACACAACAATAACGAGTACAATCGCTATCGAAAAGCCTATGTCTCGCGTTTGGCCAATCCCAATAGCGTAGATGAATTCACAGGAATTTTAAATATCAATGGTATCAAACAATACCAAGATGAAGCCAAAAAAAATATGGATTTAATGACCGTATTAACAGTTGTTGTTTATGCGGGCCAGATCATGGAAGCTATATCAGGAGCTCATTTGCGCAACTTTGATATCTCTAAAGACTTGACCATGCAAATTCGTCCTGTCATTACCCCCATCAATACTTTTGGAGTGGGATTGGTCATGAATTTCAAGAGATAGACTTCTTCATTTTTAAATCAATTTCTTTATTGTCCTTGCATCGTTTATTTTTGTGCCATGCTACAAAGCAAACCACAAGAAGATACTTATTTACACAAAGGATTACGCGCAAAATTGGTAGATACATTGCGCCAGAAGGGTATTAAAGACGAAAAGGTATTGGCTGCCATCAATACCGTACCCCGACATTTTTTTCTCGATACCGCTTTTGAACGCATCGCTTATGAAGATAGGGCCTTTCAAATTGTAGCCCAACAAACCATCTCTCATCCTTATACGGTTGCTTTTCAAACAGAACTCTTGGATGTCAAAAAATTTGATAAAGTGCTGGAGGTAGGCACTGGCTCATCTTATCAGTCCTGTATTTTAGCCGAATTGGGTGCGCGGGTTTTTAGTGTCGAGAGGCAAAGAGCCTTATACGATTTTGTCAATCAGTTTTTCTTTATCAAAAAATACGCCACCATCAAACGTTTTTATGGCGATGGTTATGCAGGACTCTCTTCTTATGCTCCTTTCGATAAAATTATTGTTACCGCAGGGGCTCCATTTGTACCCGAAAAGCTGATTGAACAACTAAAGCCCGGCGGTATCTTTGTGATACCAGTAGGTGATGATAGTGGGCAAAAAATGCTCAAAATCACTAAAGGCATTGACCATAAAATCACTACGGAAGAATTGGGTGACTTTGATTTTGTTCCTATGCTTGAGGGAAAGAATAAATAGTAGTTACTGTAGGAATGATAAAACTAATTGTTCCAATCGTATTCATTTCATTAAATTGCAGTTCCAAAATGGTTATCATCTTATAGTTAGTTGGTAACTATTTTTTTTAGGATACTATAAATACTCGCCTTTTATGAACATGAGCAAAATAATTGCTATAACCTATGTGCTCTTCCTTTGGGGAATGACGAGTTATGCCCAAAATATCAATACCATTGCGGGTACAGGAACCTCGGGTTTTTCGGGTGATGGTTCTGCTGCTACCAGTGCCTTATTAAACGGACCGCAAGATGTAGCAGTAGATACCTTTGGTAATATTTATATTGCCGATGCTGCTAATCATAGAATCAGAAAGATAACGGCTACCACTGGTGTTATAGCAACAGTTGCGGGAACGGGAACTGCCGGTTATAGTGGCGATGGGGCTGCGGCAACATCAGCATTATTATATGCACCTATTGGTGTAGCAGTAGATAAAACTGGAAATGTGTATATAGCCGATAATGGCAATCACTGTATTCGTAAAATCACTATTTCGACAGGAAAAATTTCAACTATTGCAGGGACAGGTACTGCGGGTTCGGCGGGTGATGGTGGTTTGGCAACCAGTGCCAGCCTCTATGCACCCTATGATGTTTGTTTAGACACATCGGGTAATATTTATATCGCAGATGTATCTAATAATAAAATTAGAAAAATCACAGTCAGTAGTGGTATCATTACAACCATTGCCGGTACGGGTACTCCCGGATTCAGTGGCGATGGAGGATCTGCTACTTCCGCTAAATTATACCAACCCTTTAGTGTTGCGGTGGATGCTTCGGGCAATGTATTTATTGCTGATACCTATAACAGTAGAATAAGAAAAATAACAGCAACAACGGGAACTATCAGTACAATTGCAGGTACAGGTGTGTCGGGTTATTCAGGCGATGGGGGAAGTGCGACCACGGCTCAATTTAATACACCATACAGTATCGGTCTCGATTTGTTTGGCAATATATACATCAGTGATTTTTTAAATAACCGAGTGCGAAAAATTACCGCTTCAACAGGAGTGATTAACACGATTGCAGGTACAGGAGTGGCTGGATTTTTAGGTGATGGCGGATTGGCAACTGCGGCAAAAATAGCTTATGCAAAAGGGATTCATGTGGATAAGGTAAACAACGTTTATATCGCAGATGAGGGTAACCAACGGGTTCGATTCATTTGTAATGCTGCTGTCATACCCGATCCCCCATTAGTTACTTCTCCCTTGACACTTTGTACTGGTAGTACTCCAGATCCTCTAACCGCTGTAGGCAGCTTGCTGAAATGGTACACAACAGCAACAGGAGGTACAGGTACTACTACCGCCCCAACACCTTCTGTAGCCAGTATCGGCACTACTACCTATTATGTGTCTCAATCTTCAGCTTGTGGCGAAAGCCCAAGATCTGCTATCGTGGTTAATGTAGTGGCATCCCCGAGTACACCTATAGTGAGTACTCCTGTTATTTATTGTAGTGGCACTGCTTCAACAGCTTTGACGGCAAGTGGTTCGAGCTTGCTTTGGTACAGCACTGCAAGTGGTGGAACTGCTAGTACATCTGCCCCTACCCCGAGTACTGCAAGCGCAGGCACTACCGTTTATTATGTGAGTCAAGGCTCCATAGGCTGCGAAAGCCCAAGAGCAGCTATAACTGTTCAAGTCAATCCTGCTCCATCTGCACCAACAGTGAGCGATGTGTTGTATTGTTTGGGTGCTACACCAAGTGTATTAAGTGCCGGCGGTACAAATCTTAAATGGTACAATGCAGCTTCAGGAGGAACGGGTACTACAACTGCACCCACTCCATCAACTGCTGTAGATGGAACTGTGGCTTATTATGTGACTCAAACCAATAGTTTTTCTTGCGAAAGCCCAAGAGCCTTATTAAATGTGCGAACCAATACTAAGCCTATAGTCAGTATTACCTCTGCTGCCGCACCCAAATATTTTGTATGTCTGGGAACCCAATTAACTTTGAAAACAATCGTAGCACCCTATGGTATCAATTATCAATGGCAATTGGCTGGCGTTAATATTGCAGATGCCAACAAAGACAGCTTTGATGCACTAACAGATGGATTGTATCGTGTCATTGTAAGCAATGCACCTAATTGTAATGATACCGCCAGCGTAAAAGTAGATCAAGATACTAGCTTGTCTAAAACCTATATCAATCCTACTGATGTCAATATTTGTGATGGAGTCAATATTATTTTGTTTTCTACATCATCTTATGGAGCCGGTTATCAATATCAGTGGCTAAAAGACGGTGTATTATTGAGTGCCGATACCTTGTCGTCTCTAGTAGTAAGCAATAAAGGAAATTACCAACTCAAGGTAACGAATAGCTTGGGTTGTAATGTGTTATCCAATACATCTTCGGTCAATCAATATGCTACAATACCAAAGCCTGTTATTAGCCAATCGGGTAGCGTGTTGTCTGTATCGAACACCTATGCCAAGTACCAATGGTATCGAAATGGCAAGTCGCTTTCGGGAGCTACTGGCAATGCCTATGATGTGAGTTTTGATGGCGATTACTCGGTAAGTGTAAGCGATGTCAATGGCTGCAAAACGGAGTCGGATACGATAACAATTCAAGGTTTGTCAATCCAAAATATGACTGCGGAAAAACACTACAAAATTTTCCCCAACCCTACTTCGGGCATCATTTATATCGAGAGTGCAAGTGGAGTAGGGCTTCAGTTGATAGATATGTTGGGTAGAACCGCTTTGGAGCAAAAGCAATCCCACACGCTAAATATCACGAGCTTGTCAGATGGTGTTTATTTAATGTATGTCCTCGACGAAGCTGGTCAAAGAATAGGTGTTGAGAAAATTGTAAAATCTGTACAATAGCTTTTGAAAAATAATATGAATTGGAAGACCTTATATAGTCCTCGCAGAACAGGAGAGACGGAAGCAAAAGCTAGAAATACAGACCGTACAAGGAATTCCTACATGAGGGACTACGACCGTATTATTTTTTCTTCTGCTTTTCGACGTTTGCAAAACAAAACACAAGTCTTCCCCTTGCCTGGTCCTGTATTTGTACACAACCGTTTGACACATAGTCTGGAGGTGGCATCTGTTGGACGCTCCTTGGGCAAGATGGTGGGCGAAAAAATTGCTGCCCAATATTCAAATTTTGGGGATGATTTTATAGAATTTTATCGTCACGAATTAGCCTATGTAATCGCATCGGCATGCTTGGCGCATGACATAGGCAATCCTCCTTTTGGGCACTCGGGCGAAGATGCTATTCGCTCCTTTTTCTCTTCTATGGAAGGTGAACAAAAAGAACGAATTGAGAAAGCCTTGACCCATAATCAATTGTTGGATTTTAAAAAATTTGAAGGCAATAGCAACGCATTCAGAACCCTGACCCACAATTATGATGAGCCGGAAGATGGGGGATACAGGCTTACCTACACTACATTGTCTTCTATCGTAAAATATCCTTGTGTTTCAGAAAAAGGCTTTGATAAATCAAAAGGAATTCATTTTAAAAAATCTGGTTTTTTTGATACGGAATTGAATACCTATCGTGAAATTGCCCAAACATTGGGCATTCCCGAAATCGAAAAAAATGTGTTTGCACGCCACCCTTTTGTTTACTTGGTAGAAGCCGCCGATGATATTTGTTATCGAGTGATAGACCTTGAAGACGCACACCGCTTGGGTATTATCTCTTTAGAAACGTTCAAATCACTTCTGTTGCCTTTTTTCGAAAATACAGGTGACTACAATAATCGGGAGCGTGTAGAAGAGAAATTATTACGCATTAACGACCCCAACCAACAAGCGCAATTTATTCGTGCCAATTGGATTGGATTAATGGTGACTAAAATGGCAGACCTCTTTATGCAACATGAGGATGATTTGCTAAACGGTACTTTAGGCAAAGATTTATTGGCTTGCTTGCCCGAAGAACAATACCAACTGATTCTAGCGATTAATCAATTTTCCTACAATAATATTTACAATCACAAAGCAGTAGTAGAAATTGAATTGAGCGGTTTTCATATCATTGGCAATTTGCTCCAAGAATTTGTACATGCAGTATTGTATGCTCAAGAAGCAAAATCCGAAAAGCTACTTATGTTGATTCCCAAACAATTTCCTATAGATTGTTCGGACGAAAAAAATCTGTACCACAACATTCAGTCAGTCGTTGATTTTATTGCCGGTATGACCGATTTGTTTGCCATTGATTTGTATCGAAAAATGACAGGAATCAGTATCACCAAAATAGGTTAATTGAATGCACCCCAAAGAGCTTAAAATAGAAGATTACAGCTATGTGCTGCCCGAAGATAAGATTGCACAATTCCCCAAACAACAGCGCGATGAATCTAAACTCTTAGTGTACGATAAAGGGGCGTTTTCGGAAGATATTTACAGAAACATTGCCCAATATATACCTGCGAATTCTTTGGTTATTTTTAATCAAACCAAAGTGCTGCCTGTGCGTTTGTTGTTTCAAAAAACAACCGGAACTACGATTGAAATATTTTGCCTTGAGCCCGATGTACGCTATGCGGATATGCAAACCGCAATGAGCCAACGTGGCATTGTATATTGGAATTGTTTGGTAGGGGGCGCCAACAAATGGAAGGCGGATACCTTATTGAGTTACTACGGCGAGGAGCTGAAGACGAACATAGAGGCACAAGTGATAGAAAGGAGAGAGGGGGCTTTTTTAATTCAATTTACCTGGGCAAATCAGCAATTCAATTTTGCAGAGATATTGCAATCCATGGGTAAAGTTCCTCTGCCGCCTTATATGAATAGAGCGATGCAAGAAGAAGATAAAGAAAGATACCAGACTGTCTATGCGCGCGAAGAGGGTAGTGTAGCCGCCCCTACAGCAGGGCTGCATTTTACGCCTGCTATTTTTGAGCAATTTTCAGCAAATGGAATTCAAACCGATTTTCTGACACTGCATGTTGGTGCAGGCACTTTTAAGCAAGTGAAATCCAAAACCATAGGGGAGCATGATATGCACGCAGAATGGATTGAAGCGTCTTATGCTTTGATTCAAAAATTGCAACAGCAACAGGGCTTAGTGATAGCAGTTGGCACAACTTCTATGCGCACTTTGGAAAGCCTTTATTGGATAGGACTCAAAATACATTTGCAACAAAAAATTGATTGGGAGGGCATTGCGGTGCAGCAATGGGATCCTTATGAGCTACTAGCCGATATTGACGTTCCTACTGCATTACAGCATATTTTGGATTGGATGGAGGAGCATCAATTGCAAAAAATAATTACCCGCACTCAAATCATTATAGCACCCGGATATACTCCTAAAATGGTGCAGGCATTGGTGACTAATTTTCACCAGCCTCATTCTACCTTGCTCTTGCTCATTGCCGCTTTGATGAGCAACGACTGGAAACTGATGTACCAATATGCACTGGAGCATGAGTTTCGTTTCCTGAGTTACGGAGATGGTTGCCTTATTCAATTCGGTGCATAAAAAGTAGTTACAATTTTTGTTGCAAGTGTTTTTTTATTTAAGAACATTTATTTCTTTTCGTTTTCAGAATATCTTTTGTCTGGAGTGCCATCTTTTTTCAAATGTTTTGGTTCTTCCTTAGCAATCCCTTTTTTATTTTCTTTGTAGCGCATATCTGGAGTACCATCCTTTTTGGTTTTGGTAGCGGTTTTGATAGTTGGCGGTTTTTTTACGGCAGTTTGTGCTTTACCAGAATTTAAAGAAAAGCTCAATAACAAAACCAAGATGGGGATGAGAAACTTTTTCATTGATTGTATGTTTTTGCTTTTTAAAAATGAAATATTAAGATAGAGGGACCTTGTCTTATGAATTGCTAATTAATTGTAAAGAGCTTTGCCTTTTATCTGCGACTCTCTATTTCTACTTGCCAATTATTAATTAGCTTTAGCCCTACAATCTCTAAAAATATTTCGTTTTGAAAGCAATGATATTTGCCGCAGGCTTGGGTACAAGGTTAAAACCCTTTACAGACCATCATCCCAAAGCCTTGGCTTCCCTCAATGGTAAAAGCTTGCTGGAGTATAATATCCGCTATCTTCAATCATTTGGCATACATGAAGTAGTGGTCAATGTGCATCATTTTGCCGACCAAATTGAAGCAGTGATTGAAAGCAATCAAGGTTTTGGTTCTACTGTTTCTATCTCCGATGAGCGTAATGAAGTATTGGAAACAGGAGGCGGTTTGTTGAAAGCGGCTCATTTTTTTCAAGATGAAAATTTTGTCGTGATGAATGTTGATATGCTCACCAATTTCAATCTCGGCAGGCTGATACAGGCTCAAGAACAATCGAAGGCTTTAGCTACATTGGCAGTTATGAAGCGTAATTCTTCTCGCCAATTATTATTTGATGAGTCTATGCAACTATGTGCTTGGCGCAACAATACAAATGGAGACCTGAAAATTGCTCGAACAAGCACTACTACTGCCGAATTTGCCTTTAGTGGTATCCAAATCATTCACAGCGATTTCTTTAAGTATATCAGACAAAGTGGTAAATTTTCCATCATTGACTCCTACCTACAAGTGGCACAAGAGCATACCATTAAAGGGCTTGACCATAGTGGAGATTTGATACTCGATGTAGGTAAACTAGAAAGCTTGGAGTTGGCAGCACAATTATTTTCTTAAACAAATTATTTTATGAAGCACCCTGTTTTTATTTACTGCGTGATGGCACTGATTGTTTTATCCTGTGGCAGCAGCACTCCCAAGCCCGACTCCAAAGCCAAAATATATACTGGAGATTTTGCAGGAGATCCGATAGAATTGTCGCTCAGCAATTTGAACGATAGTGCGGTAAAAGGGATAAGTATGCACAAAGGAATTAATAGCGAAATGAGTGGGCTCCGACATCGCTCTAATAAGGGCTATGTGTATGTGATGAAAGAAACCGGGAATAATGATTATGACGGTGTTTTTCAATTCGAGCTAGATACTGCGCTCAATCTTATTTTCGGTTCTTGGCAGATGTCGGATACGGGCAAGCGTACAGCAGTATTATATACCCTGCAACCCAAACTAAGCCAATAGCGATTCCCATTCTCCTGCCCCTTCACGAATGAGTTCTGGATAGCCCGAAGTGCAATCAATCACCGTAGAAAAAGCTACATTGCCGATACCACTATCGATAACCATATCCACCAATTTGGTATAATGTTCTTGAATCATTTCGGGATCGGTATAATAAGCTATATCCACATCTGTAGGCAGCGAGACACTCATGATGGGGTGTCCTAATACTTTGATTAGAGTTTGAGTAATGATATGGTCGGGTATGCGAATACCTACCGTGTCTTTTTTTGTTTTGAGCATTTTAGGAACCTCTCTACTCGCTTCTAATATAAAAGTATAAGGACCGGGTAAAGCCCTTTTGAGTATCCGAAATATGGGCGTATCAATGGGCTTGGAGAAAGTGCTCAGTTGGCTCAAGTCGGCACACACAAAGGATAATTGCGCCTTTCTAGGATCTATTTTTTTGATTTTGCAAATACGCTCTATGGCGTCCGTATTGTAGATGTCGCATCCCAAGCCATAAACGGTATCTGTGGGATAAACGATTAGACCCCCTTTTTTCAAACAATCTACGACTGCTTTGATATTTCTTTCTTGAGGATTATCGGGATGAATCTGAACTAACATAGTGCTTAGGATGTTATAAAATTATACTTTCGTGGCAGCAATACCAATTTATGTTTTCAATTATCATCCCTACTTGGAATAATTTAGCCTTTGTGCAACTTTGTGTAGAGAGTATTCGTAAAAACTCCGACTACAAGCACCAGGTTATTTTGCACATCAATGATGGTAGCGATGGCACCTTGGATTGGGTCAAAGAGCAGCAAATGGACTATACGCATACGCCTGATAATGCAGGCATTTGCAAAGCGGTGAATGTAGCCGCAGTATTGGCTACACAAGAATATATCGTGTACATGAACGATGATATGTATGTGCTGCCGCATTGGGATACTGAATTGATACAAGAAATTCAATTGCTCCCCAATCACAATTTCATGTTTTCGAGTACCATGATAGAGCCTGCCGATCATCAGAATCCTTGTGTGATGGTACAGGATTTCGGCAACGACTTGGCTCATTTTCGCGAATCAGATTTGCTCGCCGAGTATGCTCGGCTCCCCAAGCAAGATTGGAACGGATCTGCCTGGCCTCCCACTATAGTACACAAAGAATATTGGCATTTGGTAGGTGGCTACAGTATTGAATTGAGTCCCGGTATGAGTAGCGACGATGATTTTGCCATGAAAATGTGGATGGTAGGATGTCGTGTTTTTAAAGGCATAGCCGCCAGCAGAGTCTATCATTTTCAGGCAAAGAGTACCCACCGTATTGTCAAGAATAATGGACGCAAGCAATTCCTGATGAAATGGGGCATCAATCAATCTACCTTCAATACAATCTACCTCAAGCGTGGCACGCCTTATACAGGTCCCTTAACTGAGCCCAATCTGGCTACCCTCAAATTCGAGCGCTTTCGCGCATGGCTCAAAAGGAAGATGTCGTAGGTATATGGCTACCGAAAAGAAAGGTAGATTTGTAGAGCCTTAATGCAATATAATCGTAATCCGACAGAGTATTACTTGAAAAAAATAGCAAAATATTCGGTCATTTTATAGGCAATTATTAATTTCGTTTTATTCATAAACATTCATTATTGTCCGATAAAAACTAAAGCCTGCATAAATTTTTTCTGAAAGGCTTACTGGTATTGGTTTTCAGTTTTTGGTTTTCACTTTTTTGAAAAACAAGCTACCCCAATAAGGATAGCTGTTCTATCGGTTCGGCATCTATTATCCAGTCTTTTTCGGGGTTTTCTAAAAATTTTATTAGCTGAATACAGTTGAACAAATGTATTTTACAAAAACTAACCAAATTGGAAAATGCCCATTTACGCTTTAACCGCTTTTGGATAACAGCTAGTCGGTATCGTGCTTTTTTACCAAAGATTTTTTTCAATTTATCTACTGTTTTATTGTTCGGCATATACTTTGCTGGCTTTTCATTTCAAAATTAACGAACAAATGTTATTGTTGTTTTTTATCCTGCCCTATGCAAAATAAAGGAAGCAAACACTTAACAAAGATAAAAAGGCGAATTCCCTTACCTTCGCAACCTTATTTTTCTCAGGGGCTATGTGGCATTGTATCGCAGCTTTTATTATCAATTTCAGAATCTTTCTGCTCATCCTCTTGTTGGGGATTACGGTTTTTATGGGCTTTCAGGCCACTAAAGTTCGTTTGAGTTATGATTCTACCGGTGCTATACCAACCGATAATCCTAAATACCAAGAATATCAGGAGTTTAAAAAACAGTTTGGGCAAGATGGTACCATGATGGTTGTTGGGGTGCAGACAGCGCATTTTTTTGAACCTGCTTTTTTTAATGCTTACAATCAGTTGGTACTACAATTGCAAAAAAGTTATGCCATCGACAATGTCTTCAGCATTCCTACAGCAATCAATCTTGTTAAAGATACGGTCAACAATAGGTTAAAGGCTGAAAAAATATCTGCTGCGGTGGCTGCAAATGGCAATACGGATAGTTTGAGTACTATTTTTCTCAATTTGCCCTTTTATAAAGGTTTATTGTACAATGCCGAAACCAAGGCTTATTTGATGGCACTGTATATCAATAAAGATAAACTGGCAACAAAGGAACGCAAACGGATTATCAAAGATGTAGTGAATCTATGCGAGTCTTTTGGTAAAAGTCAAAGCATCGAAATGCACTATTCAGGATTGCCTTATATCCGCACTCAAGTAGGCAATAAGATAGAAGCCGAAATGAAGTTCTTTTTGATGTTATCGTTAATCTTAACAGCAATCATTCTCTTATTGTTTTTCCGTTCTGCCAGTGCTGTTTTTGCCTCAATGATAGTTGTTGCAGTTGGCGTAGTATGGTCTGTGGGTACGATGACTTTATTGAATTATCAAATCACTTTACTCACAGCCTTGATACCACCACTGATTGTTGTCATCGGCATTCCAAACTGTGTTTATTTTCTCAATAAATACCATAGCGAATACAGTAAACATGGCAATAAAATAAAGTCATTGTTGCGTATGGTAGATCGAATGGGTATTGTCACTTTATTTACAAACCTTACCGCTGCTATTGGTTTTGGAGTGTTCTTTTTTACGAAAAGTAAAATACTCAAAGAATTTGGTTTGATAGCTGGTGTTAACATCATGAGCCTTTTCATTATTTCGCTCGTTTTTTTACCGGCTTTATTCAGCTACTTGCCAGCACCAAAAAGCCGTCATACCCATTATTTAGAAAGCCGATGGCTACACAAGTTGTTGGCAACAATCACCAATTGGGTGTTTTTGCAGCGCAAGTGGATTTATATTATTTCCGGCTTGGTCGCCCTCATATCATTGATTGGTGTAGCCAAGCTCAAAACGGTTGGTTATGTGGTGGACGACTTGCCCAAGAAAGATAAAATATACACTGACCTTAAATTTTTTGAAAAACATTTTCATGGTGTAATGCCGTTGGAAATTGTGATTGACACCAAACGAAAAAACGGTGCTGTATCACTACCTATGATGCAAAAAATTGACCAATTAGGTATTTCATTGGCATCGTACAAAGAGTTGGGGCATCCACTTTCCTTTGTAGATGGTGTCAAATTTGCTCGTCAGGCTTACTACGATGGCGACAGCAGTAGCTATGGTGTACCCAATATGATGGATGGGGCTTTTATACAACCTTATTTGCGCGCGAAACCAAACGAATCGGTCAATACAGGTGGAGATATGTTTGCCAAATTACTGACCACTTTTATGGACAGTACTAAACAAAAAACACGCATTAGTATCAATATGGAAGATATAGGCTCCGTCAAGTTGCCGATTCTGTTGGATAGCATCCGCCCAATCACCTACGAGCTTTTTGACACGAGTAAATACAAGGTAACCTTTACTGGCTCCAGCATCATCTTTTTGGAAGGGGGTAAATTTATCATTCATAGCCTGAGAGACAGTCTTATTCTTGCTTTTATCATGATTTTTGGCTGTATGATTGCGCTCTTTTATTCATGGCGAATATTGCTCATCTCCTTTACAGTCAATATTATTCCACTCTTAGCCACTGCGGGTATCATGGGCTGGATGGGCATACCGATAAAACCTTCTACTGTATTGGTATTTAGTGTTGCTCTGGGGATTACGATAGATGTAACCATTAGATTCTTGGTGAGTTACAAACATGAGCTCGACCGATACAATGACGATGTTCCGAAAACTGTACGCCATACTATTTACGATACAGGGTTGAGCATTATCTACACTTCACTTATTCTTATTGTAGGTTTTGGGGTATTTGCCTTGTCTAATTTTGAGGGTACTAAATCTTTAGGCTTACTCACATCATTTACCTTGCTCCTTGCGATGCTCACCAATCTTACGCTGCAACCAGCAATGTTGCTTTGGCTCAATAAAGCTGGGCGCGATAACGCTAGTTCTACCAAATGGTTGGAAGACACAGATGATGAAGAGGATCAAAGCAATCTGAATCCTTAATTCATAGCCTCTTATTTTACGGATCAATTTTCCTTTTTTGTTTACAGCCGCATCCTTTCAGCGTATTGCATTTTGATTAATCCATCTGCAAGACCAATCCGAGGTACATATATTTCTGAAGCTCCACTCCAGCGCATGATAGCGATAAAAATTTCAAGGGCAGGAACTATAACATCTGCTCTGTCAGCTCTGAAATTGTATAAGTGCATACGCTCTGCTACCGTAGAGGCGCTGAGTTCACGAAAATAATCGCGCAATAGCTCTAAAGGCAAGGGCTTCCCTTCTTTCTTTTTGGACAATGAAAATATCTTGTTGATATTGCCACCACTACCAATAGCTACCAATGGCTGGTGCTTGGTAGTATGGGTTTTGATATACCATTTCATGTGGTTCCATTGCTCATCTGTCACCGACTTGTTGAGCATACGAATAGTGCCAATATTGAAGGATTCTTTGAATACAATATGATTGTCCGAAAACAAAGTAATTTCGGTACTACCGCCTCCTACATCTACATACAAATAAGATTTTCCGCTGCTTAGATTTTCGGCAATATGTGTTTCGTAAATGATATTGGCTTCTTCCTGTCCAGCAATGATTTCGATACGGATGTCCGTTTCGTCCAACACGTCTTTAATAATCTGTTTGCCATTGCGAGCGTCACGCATTGCTGAAGTAGCACATGCCCGATAAGATTCAACTTTATAAATGTCCATCAACAACTTATAGGCTTTCATGGAGGCTATCAATTGTTTTGCCTTTTCGGGCGAAATGATTCCTTTTTCAAAAACTTCAAATCCTAAACGCAGGGGAATGCGCAAGAGTGTCAATTTGGTATAATCCACTACACCATTCTCGTAAGGTATCGCATCGGATATCAATAGCCGTGCTGCATTCGAACCTATATCTATTGCTGCTAATATCAATTTTGAGATCCTTTAAACAGATAATTATAAATCTCTACCTGAGAACGAACAGCTTGTTCGCTCTCTTTCCGTGCAACATACTGATTATCCTGTTCATTATTCAAAATTCTCGTTTTTACATTGCTCGAACTTTGAATATTGAGTATATCAATCAACTCTTTTTGCAATCGGGGGTCTAATATCGGACAAGCTGCCTCTACTCTATGGTCGAGGTTGCGAATCATCCAGTCGGCAGAAGAAATAAATACTTTAGGCAAACCTCCATTGTTGAATATAAATACACGAGCATGTTCCAAATACTCATCTATGATACTAATGGCTTTAATATCCATTTTATATGACTTGCTACTGGTAAGAATGCAACAGATACTTCGGATAATGAGCTTGACCTCCACACCTGCAATCGCTGCTTGTTGCAGCTTTTCAATCAATAGCTTATCTACCAAGCTATTGAGTTTCACTACAATAGAAGCCTTTTTTTTCTTTTTGACAAATTCAATTTCTTTATCAATAAGCGTAACATAAAACTTACGCATATTCGTAGGTGCTACTGGCAAGGTTTTGCACAAAGCCAATTCCGACAAATCAGGTTTCGGCTTTTCTAATGCAGCAAATACTCGATTCACATCTGCCAAAATATTACGATTGGAGGTGAGCAAGCAATGATCGCCATAGAAAGCCGCAGTAGATTCATTCAAATTGCCCGTAGATACAAAGCCATATTGCTTCGTATGATTACCTTCTCTTCTTTTGATGACACATAGTTTAGCATGTACCTTCATGTTAAGCACACCCAATATCACCTTCACACCCTCGTCTTCCAATACCATTTTCCAAGCCAAATTTGCCTCTTCGTCAAAACGCGCACGCAATTCCAACATCACCGTCACCTTCTTGCCATTGCGCACCGCATTCACCAAGGTGTTGACAATCTTAGAATTTTTTGCCAAACGATAGCAAGTGATTTTAATACTTTGCACAAATGGGTCAATGGCTGCTTCGCGCAATAAGTCAATAATCGAATCGAATGAATGGTAGGGAAAATGCAGCAGTACATCTTGCTTGTCCAGCACAGGCATAATACGAATGGGCTGTAGGAGCTTGGGATGCACAAAAGGTTTAGGTCGGCTTATCAAATCCTCAAATATAGAGGAGGGGAAATCCATAAAGTCTTTAAAATTATGGATACGACCACCTGGTATTAAATTATCTTTCTTGGTAAGCCCCAATCTTTTAGACAAAAAATCCAATAAGCCTAAATCAAGTGTACGGTCAAAAACAAAACGAGTTGTTTTGCCTTTTTTACGATTCTTAATTTGCTTTTCTAATTTTTCTATTAAGGAATTTGACACATCATTATCCGCCTCTAACTCTGCATCACGAGTTACCTTCATGATATAGCCGCTAAAGTCGTCAAATCCAAATGGCGCAAATAAATTGGGTAGATTAAAGCGAATAATGTCTTCCAGCAAAATGATGTCTGTATTGCCTTTTTCGGAAGGGAGAATTACAAAGCGGGGCAACACTGTTGTAGGAATCTCGATCAAGGCATACGAAAAATTCTTTTTTATTTTTTTATTGCGCAATACACAGGCCAAATAGATTGACTTATCGCGCAATAAAGGCATGTGAGGAATGGTTTCAATCATCAGAGGCACTATTTGTGAACTTACCTTATCGGTATAGTATTTACGAATAAAAGCTTCTTGATTGGGCAAAATTTGAGTTTCGTTTTTGATATAAATATTTTGCACTGAAAGTTCTCGAATGATTTGCTGATAGATATTATCAAAATCATTTTGGAGCATGATGACCGTTTGTTGTATCTCGCGCAAAATTCCTTCAGGATTAGCTTCAAGATGTACTTTTGCGGCTTTGCCCAACTTAGCCATTTTGTTGAGGGTGGCTACCCGTACCCGAAAAAACTCATCTAAATTATTAGAGAAAATACCTAAAAACTTCAATCGGTCGAGCAAAGAAACATTGGGATCTTTCGCTTCTTGTAATACACGTTCGTTGAAAGACAACCAGCTTAAATCTCTGACTATTGGCTCTTTAGCTTTCAGTTTCTTCATAAGGTAAAATCACTTTATCGTATCAATCTACAAAAGTAAAACGAGGAAATCTAAAAGCGATATTAAGTTTTTGATACCTGATAAAAATAAAAAAATACACTGTAGAAAAAAGAAACAAAGATGGAATGCCCCTTCTATTTTCTCTATCCTAAAATCTTTGTAGCAAAGGCTTCATTTAGGCTTATCCGAATGATGTTGACAAACAAAGCTAAAATTCTGCCTAAAATTATCCAGCAAAGCCTATTTTTACCCAAATTTTTATTTCCGAACTAATGGAATTGCAACAACTCCAACAAATGGCTACTCAAGTACGCCGCGACATTGTAAGAATGGTGCATGGTGTACAAAGTGGTCATCCGGGTGGCTCTTTGGGATGTACCGACTTTTTAGTGGCTTTGTATTTTGAAGTAATGAAGCATAATCCTGAATCATTTGATATGAATGGTACTCATCAGGATATTTTCTTTCTATCCAATGGTCATATCTCTCCCGTATTTTACAGTGTACTGGCTCGTTCGGGCTACTTTTCGGTAGCAGAGTTGGCTACTTTCCGCAAGCTCAATACCCGCCTGCAAGGACACCCTACTACTCACGAACATCTACCTGGTGTACGCATAGCCAGCGGCTCATTGGGGCAAGGCTTGAGTGTAGCTTGTGGTGCTGCTTTGAGTAAAAGAATGAACAAAGAAGTGGATACTACGGTGTTTGCTTTATTGGGCGATGGTGAATTGGAAGAAGGACAAAATTGGGAAGCCGCCATGTTTGCAGCGCATCACAAACTCGATAATTTAATTGCGACTATTGATGTCAATGGACAACAAATTGATGGCGCTACCAAAGAGGTGATGAACGTTGCCCCACTACGCCAAAAATTTGAAGCATTTGGTTGGACAGTAATGGATATGAAAGGCAATGATATGAATGCGGTACTCCAAGGACTTGCTGCTGCCAAAACTTTATGCGGACAAGGAAAGCCTGTTTGTATCCTGATGGAAACGGCTATGGGCAAAGGAGTTGACTTTATGGAAGGCACCCACGAATGGCACGGGATAGCTCCAAACGATGCCCAACTGGAAGCTGCGTTGGCACAATTACCCAGCGTATTGCAAGATTATTAATACGCACACTTATTTTATAACACAGAAACGCCACAACAATTGTTGTGGCGTTTCTGTGTCGACTATTTATTTTGATTTTACCAAGCTGGATTTAGGCGAAGGAGTACCGATTGGGCATTGTGTCATTTGGCTTTCTTTGGCAACCATTTTGTAACTGCTGGGTAAGGTACCCGAAATACAAGTATAGAGCTCTAAACCCGAATCGTAAGATTTCACGATTAATACAGGATACATATTACCACTCACTTGTACCAAAGAACCCGTTCTGAATTTCTGCGCCATTATGTTGATTGAGGGGCAAAGCTACACTTATAAAACGGGAATCTCTTTTATTATTGCCCATAAGAAAAAAAAAACTGAACTTCAGAAACCAATAATAAACATAGCTTTAGTTACAATTTTAAAAAAAATGATACTTTCACTGACGTTTTAGATCCCTACAAATAAAAACAATAGCGCAACGATAAGTTTGTTTCGCATCCTGTGCAGTTTATAAAGTGTTATAGGCTTCCATTTTGAATGATTATAAAAAGTGCACTTAGTGCGCAATTAGCATTTTAATACTGATAGTTTGATTAGAAGAAGCAACTTCTACTATGTAACTACCATTAGGTAGGCTCGATGTGTTTAAGCCAATTTTATTTTCTCCTGACTGAAAATTTTGAGCTATTGTTTCCATAACTTTTCTACCATTAAGGTCGAGTACAGAAATTTCAAAATGTTCTTCTTTTTTCAGGTTAATAGATATTGTAGCTAAATCGCCTGTTGGGTTAGGAAAGAGTTTTACAAATGAAGCAGCAGCAGTTGTATTCGCAATGCCCGTACGGTTATTTAAAGCAACTCCTTGCAAGGCATAAGCGTATATTTTTTCGTCGAAATCATTGTTGTTAATAGTAACTGTTGCGATACGCAAACCAACTACTTTAGGTGCAAACTGAACATTCAACTTTAGTGAATCTCCTGCGTTGATTGCAGTAGGGAAACTGGGCGCACCGATTAAAGTAAATTCACTTGCATGTACACCAGAGAAACCGATGTTGGTGATATTCAATTTACCAGGGCCTGCATTTTTGATGGTATAAACTTTAGTCACTTTCATACCGGTGTCTATGGTTCCAAAATCAGTATTATCAGCAATTGAAGGAAATAAGTCGTCTTTAGAGATATTCAATCCATTACCACTAACACTCACCTCAGGGTTTGAATTATAAGTATCCGGATTGTATAATGCCAACAATTGGCCATTTTCCACCAATTCGGGAGTAGTTGCATGATGCGCTTGATCTACAAATAAGAACATACCCGGACCAAGGATTTCTTGCATATCTATTACACCCGAAGCTTCTTCATCTTGTGTCAAGAACTTAGAACCACCAGTAAGAAAACGTGTCGAATCATGTGTCGCAATTATTTTGGATGAATCTTTAGCAAAATCATACTGCCAAATTTTACCCAAATGAGCATTATTACCAACATCTTCTTGATGGATGGAATGTCCCCAATTATCAATACTCATATTGTCAAACATTTGCTGACCTTCTGTACCGTCCAATACGGCAGTGATTTTACCGCCTGCTGTTAAATTGTCTGGATTAAAGAAGGTTAATTTCCACAAGCGAGAAGGGCTTCCAAAGGCATTCGTAGTGTTGAAATAAAAATTACTATCGTTTGCAGGATCCCAAGCACCATCTTCTGGGCGAAGGAAAGTTGTAATTCCTAAAGTATTACTGTTGGTATTGATTGTTGCACCAGTAAGGCTGCTCACATCTCCTAAATTAGCCAAAGCAAATACGGTAGCTGAAGGGAAAACACTAGCACTTGTCTCGGTCAGAAAACCACTGACAGCGATACCATATAGTTTACCATTAGTCATACCCGCCTTTTCAATATCTGTACCGCTATTGGTTTTAGTACCAATATATACATATACTTGACCGGGTGTAGCATCATCCATACCAATCATTACTGTGGTATCACTTTCGCGGCCACGTGCTACATAGTTTTCCCAAGATGCTTTTCCCAAACGTGGTACTTCGTATGTAGTTCCCATATTGGGTCCCGAAGAAATGTGTGCAACTACACGACCTTCAGTACCGGTTTCTTCACCACACATAAAAATTCGTGCTGTAGTACCATTGCCTGTTTTGCTATTGTAATAGGCACCTACGGGTGCTAAATCTGCCGAACAAAAACGACCAAAAGCAGCTAAAGAAGAAGGATAGTAACTGGAATAGGTTTTATATTTAGAGGTAGCCACATCCCAAAGATTCACTCGCTGCATCAAATCGCCACCGTCTATTACCTTCAAATCGGATTTATTAATGACCCAACGAGATACATATGCGCCTATAGACCCATGATTACGAATAATACCAACGGTATTACCCATTTCGTGGGCTATCAATACAGTAAAAGTCCCATCGTTATTATCATAAGCACCCATGCCATCGGGGAGACCTGCCATTTTGTAACCACCTACAGAATCTCCGGTAGTCAGTATTGAAGTTATTTTCACTCCGGGAGTCACTGGAATCACATAAGGGGTTTGAGAAGAACTCGGCCCGGTAAATGTTTGCGCTTGAACACCTACAGCTAATAAGCTAGGTAAGCAAAGCATTGCTTGTAATATTCTTTTCATTTTCATAAATATTTTCAGCAAAAGTCAAGCTTGAATGTTGTCAAATTGTTACCGAAGTGTGATATAAAAATGACTGAATTGTAAAGAAGAGGAGAACAGTAAAATGGTATGCTCAATAGGTATCAAGCATACCATTTTTTCTTAAACCAAAAAGCCAGATTCACCAATAAAATCAAAGCTGGCACTTCAACTAATGGACCGATAACACCAGCAAAAGCCTGTCCGCTATTGATACCAAAAACACCAATCGCTACTGCAATCGCTAGTTCAAAATTATTGCCCGTAGCAGTAAAAGATAATGCTGTATTGGTAGCATAATCTGCCCCTAAGCTTCTTGCCGCAATAAATGTGACTACAAACATGACTGCAAAATAAATGACCAAAGGAATGGCAATATGTACTATATCCATGGGCAATTGTACCATCAATGCGCCTTTGAGGCTGAACATGATGATAATGGTAAACAATAACGCTATCAAAGTAATCGGCGAAATGAAAGGCAAAAACTTGGTTTGATACCATTCCTCACCTTTTAGTTTGAGTAAAGAATAACGGCTGATGATACCTGTAAGAAATGGAATACCTAAATAAATGAATACGCTCTCTGCAATTTGCCCCATCGAAATATGGATTTCCATACTCTGCATCCCCAACCAATCAGGCACTACGGTTAAATAAAAATAGGAATAAGCAGAGTAAAGCAATACTTGTAAAATACTATTCAAGCCTACCAAACCAGCGATGTATTCTCGATTCCCTTCTGCCAAATCGTTCCAAACAATGACCATGGCAATGCAAGGCGCAATGCCAATCAAAATCAAGCCCGACATATACTCGGGGTAGTCGCTGAGGAATAAATAAGCCAAGGCAAACATAAATAAAGGGGCAATAATCCATGTAATAAATAGGGACATCAGCACTAATTTCACATCCTTAAATATTTCTGGAATCTTCTCGTAACGCACTTTTGCCAAGGGAGGATACATCATCAAAACAAGCCCGATAGCCAGAGGGATATTTGTGGTACCACTCGAAAAAGAATTGATAAAAGAGGCTGAATCAGGAATAAAATATCCGATTGAAACGCCGATAAGCATGGCCAAAAAAATCCATAGCGTAAGGTATCTGTCCAGAAAACCTAAATGCTTTCTACTGTTAAGGCTACTATTATTTACACTCATAAAAAATGTGACAAAATTAAGTGTTTGAACACCCCAGCAGGAGGGTCTTTTATTGCTGTATAGCTCATACAGGAAGGTAAAAGTACTCCTAATTGATCTTAGAGGTCTTATGAAAAGCTAAAAAATTAAAGAAAATACTTCTTATTTTTTTGGGTATATTAAAATATAAAGCCTAAGTTGCAGTTTCATTAAAACAATTTTCAAATGAAAAATTCAAAGAAAAACTGCAGCAACAGCGCAGCAACAGCGCAGCAACAGCGCAGCGCCCTTGGAGTGTCATCTGTAAGTATGGACTGAGTATTATGCTAGCCACAGTTGTCCTCACTTCTTGCAAAAAAGAAGCTACTACAATTACTAGCAAGAACACAACCAACAGCAACAATAGGTCGACTACGAGGGTGATACCAGACGATACTGCTACAATGCTAGCCACGCAAGTAAATAGCTTCGCGTATTATGCCGATGCTTACCTTGCAAATCCCTCTGCTGCCCTACCTCAAGGTGTGGCAAGTTCATTAACCAGCAATGATGCTGTAAGCCTCATTGAGAATACATATAATTTTATTTATTTAGAGGATGCAACAAACTGTTTAGCAGATTCTCAAGTTAGTACTGTCATAACTCTAAATAAAAATGTAGCTGGAAAAATAAACATTCAGGAAATAGCCTCTGGTTATAACTCCTCTTTTACAACAATTAAAAATGCGTTTAATTCTTTTTTGCCTAACGATAAAAAATTCAGCATCGTAGATGTTGAATTATTAAACGAATCGTCAACAAATGCTCAGTTTTCAATCAAAGCCCAATTTAAATGGAATGTAGTAACACCTGAAACTTGGATGACTACTTCCACTGGCTCTGTATTCCCAACAGTACCCAATGGTGATTATTGGCACAAAGCACCATTAGGCGGGAAATATGGTACAACATATTATGACTATATAATGGGTAGTCCAGAAATAATTGTACGATATGTAAAGGCTTATCTAGGATATTACACTACAACAAGTCCTGTAAGATTTAAAGTTCCAACTGGAGTAAAAGCAGACGTTTCTACAAATCCAGCAAAACCAACATCTCTTCCTCCAACTTATTATGCAATTGACCCTAAAATACCTCCTGGAGACCCAATTACCCCAGATGCTACTAGGCCTGGTGTAAGTGTAATGAATTGTTTATATTCAGGACATACTTGGGATAAATATTCACCCCCATTTTTAGATCCTCCTTATCAAAAATATCTAACCGGATATGCTGTAAATTATCACATCACTGAAACGCCAAATTTACTTGATAGAGCTAAAATAGCATCTGGCAAATCATTATGGGATTTTACTATTAAACCCGTTGTGCATTTAGAAAAAATCTCAAAAAAAGTGAAATAAAAAGTTGTT
>JASGCQ010000108.1 GCA_030054025.1 Phycisphaerales bacterium
TTTTTTAGAAAGATTACCTTCTATATTTTAACGAGAACATCCAAAACTCACGTTAGGATAGATAAAAATTTTTGGCTTGTGCTACTGGAGGAATATTATTTTCTTTTAAAAGTTGCTTGATATTGATTTCGATTGTTCGGGCAATTGCAGTCATTGCTGTATCTGTTGGTTTATTCTCAAAAGGATCTTGCATATGAGTTGCTGTTTTTTCCAATAAAAAGAATGCTGATGAAATCAGAATCAATAGCGGTATTTCGAAAATCCCCCCCACCTCTTTTAGTGATATGGATAGCGTAACTACAAATAGGTAAATCATTGAATGAAGATACAACCTGTAGGTTTCGGGGAATACGGTAGTTTTTATTCGCTCTGATTTGCCTTGTGCGTCGCAAAGCCTTACCAATGTATTATCTAATTGTATTTGCGAGAAAATATCTAATTGATTATTTTCTTTGAGTTCTTTAATCTCTTTCCCATGAAGCTGAAGCAATGCTAAAGGTTTATTATGATGATGTTTTAGTTCGTTCAGGTCTTCGTTTGTCAGTAGCCCATTCAAATGCTCTGTTGGATTGAGCCCTCTTAGCGATTGTCCCAAGGAGTAACACCATGCTATTTGCCGCAAAGCAATTTTTTTTATCCTTTCTTCATTTCCTTTATTGGTAAGGCTTTGCAACTGAATCACAAAGCTGCGAGAATCGTTGACGATTGCACCCCATATTTTGCGGGCTTCCCACCATCTGTCATACGACTGACTTAGCTTAAATGACAGTAGAATGGAAATAGCCGTTCCGATAAATGCAGGGATGGTCAATGGCATTTCAGGTAACTGTTTTTGATACCGCTCTGTAATGAACAATACTAATAGGGATAGTGCGAGTACATAGACTAGTTCGAATTTAATTTTGTTAATAATAAAAGATGCTGGAATGCGTTTGTTCAGTAACATTATTCATTTTTTTAAGTACTTGTCAAAGATAGTATTTATGCTTTAAATAACAGTAATACTATCATAAATAATTGTAAAATTATTTTTCCGTACTTTTGTTGTTCCATCAAAAAGCAGCAGAAAAAAGGCAACTTAAATGAAACTACAGTTACACATAAAAATGAATGAGGCATTGTTTTTGCGCAATCCCGAAAGTTCCGAATTGGGTAAGAATATCCTTAAGCACAGTGTCTCCTTGATTTACAAAACAGGTTTTGAAGCTTTTACTTTTAAAAAATTGGCTGAAGAAATTGGCACCACGGAAGCCAGTATTTATCGTTATTTCGAAAATAAGCACAAGATTTTAGTTTATCTGGCCGCATGGTATTGGACCTGGTTTGAGTTTCAGATTAGTTTTCATACCAACAATATTAAAGACCCCAATACCAAGCTAAAAAAAGTCATAAAACTATTGACAACAAAGGTTGAAGACGATGAGCAAACAAACTACATCAACGAAAGTTTATTGCATCAAATTATTATTGCCGAAGGTTCAAAATCTTATCTCACCAAACAAGTAGGGGAGGATAATAAGCATCAGTTATTTAAACCCTACAAAGACCTTTGTGCTGTAATTGGTAATGTTATTTTGGAGTGTAACCCCAAATACAAATACCCTCGATCATTGGCTACGACCATTATCGAAATGGCACATTTTCAAAATTTCTTTATGAATCATCTGCCTTCGCTCACCGATTTTGGCAAGCATAAAGAAGAAACTGAGTTAGTCTCTTTTTTGATTGATTTGGTTTTTTCGAGTTTGAAGAAGACTTAGTTTAAGGGATGAGCTGCTCTGGCAATAGTTTCAGTTGTATCGTACTATCGGCTAAATACTTTAGTGAGTCAAAGCAAGGAATCCAAAACGGAGAAGCAGAACTTATTATGGGGGTATTTTATTTCGCCCAAGTTGTTTTGATAAATCTAGCTTTTGAAAATTCTTCTCCATTAATTTTTGTATTTCCGACAAAACCATCCAAATATCCAAGCGTATTGCAGTCGGCATTGATTACTTCAGCACTCATATCATTTTCACAAGTCCCAGGTTCAAACATGAAAACGCTTTTGCCCTGAAATAGATATTCCAAAACTTTTGAATCGTTGCAAGGAGCAGATTGGTTGAAAACTCTAATTTTATTGACAACACATTTTGGAGTGCCGCTCTCAACGTCAAGCCTCTTGCAACTGATTGTAGTAAGGGCGAATAATAGAATGGATAGTCTTTTCATGGTAGCTGTTATTGAAATTTATAAATACTTGGCACGCAGCAGGCGGTTGAGGATGATTTCAGATAAAATCCACAAAAAATAAACGAGCGTAAAGATGTTCAATGGGCTATTGATTTTAATTGAAGTTAATGATGTTCGGCTTTCAGAAGAGGGTACTTTTTGTTATAAAACTATTTCGGAATATAAATCCAACTATAATTGCATTCGTTTTATTGTACCAATTCTTTCATCCATTGCATCAATTCTACTTCATTCACGATTGACCAAGAATGAGGATGTCTTTGTCCATTTGACCTGTACCCAGTTTGAAAGGATTGCATAAACTCTGCTTGCTTGTTGCCCATTAATACCAAACGATTGATTAGCTCTGCCGTTACTTCATAGTTTGACAAATGAACGGTTTGGTTGCGATTTTTTATGCGCCAAGCAATGTCCACATCATGATACGTTCTTACGGCGCAATTTTTTAGGTGTATTTCGTTTTGGCTGTACGATTTGTTCATGCTGAAAGCAGTCAGCTTTGCATATGTCGAAACGTTTTCTCTCGGAATACCATAGTCGTTTTTGATGTATCCCATTGCCCTTACAGCTTCTTCAACTGCCAATTCGGAATAATTATTTTTGGCGCTTTCTTCTAATTGCTCATAAATGGTAAAGATGTCAATCGGCGAATCAACGGTAAAAACACCTTTGGGTTGAATCGGGAATTTGTCGGGAAATTCATAACACAGTTCAACATATCTCATTGCCAGCATCCCGCCCGCAGAATAACCGCCTAAGACAAAGTTGTTTCTGTTTACTTTGTACCGTTTTATGATGTCATTGATGACTTTGCTGAGTTTTGTTTGCGTTATAGAGTCTGCATACAATTTATTTCCGCCTGCGTAAAATACGGTTATGATATTATGGGCATAAGCTACATTGTGCAGTTTTGTTTCGGGTGGAGTGGCATCCGGAATTTGCCCAAAACCTGCTAAGAGTAATAACACGCCTGAAGCCGCATTTTTGTTTTGAGGCTCAACCACGAGGTAATATCCACTATGCGTATCCTGCTCATCTAAGATGATTTTCTTTATAGTTTGCGCAACGGTATTTTGAGACATAACAAATACGGCTGTTAAAATCAAAAATATTTGAATTACGAATCTCATAGGCAATGCATTTTAAATTTGTCGATAACTCAAAAATAAACACAATATAGGTCTGATTTTCAATTAGCCCGTATCTCTGTTTAGCTTTTCAAAAATAAGCCCTTGCTTATCCATCTCTCAAAAAACATACAATATAAAAGCAATTCGAGGCACTCAGTTTATAGAGAATGGAATCAATTTGGGGTAGTACTAACAATAAGAATGCACTCTAGTTGGAGTGCATTTTTATTAGAGAGGTAAAAAGAAAATTTTATAAGTGCATTCTGCCTTTTTTGCCCAAAAGCTCTTCAACCGTTTCGCGGTACATCTCATCGGGGATGCAGCAATCTACAGGGCAAACGGCAGCGCACTGAGGCTCTTCGTGAAAACCTTGGCACTCGGTGCATTTGTCGTGAACGATATAATACACTTCGTTAGAAACAGGTTCGTTTTTTTTGTTGGCTTCGATGCTGCTGCCATCGGTGAGGGTAAATAGACCTTTTACGCCCGTACCGTCTGCCATAGCCCATTCTACGCCACCTTCGTAGATGGCATTGTTCGGACATTCGGGCTCGCAAGCCCCACAATTAATACATTCGTCAGTTATTTTTATAGCCATCGCTAAATAATAGTTTGATTTTGTTGGCGCAAAGTTACAATTTCGCAGTTAGAAAAAAGTATTAATGAAGACTCTTGAACAGAAAATAGCGTGTTTGGTAGCATTGGGTGAGTATATGCAAGGGCGTAGCGAGGCATGGGAAACAGCCAAAGATAGGGCAGTGCAGGGCAATCAGTGGTTTACGGCTGCACAAATAGAGCTGGCTGTTAAAAATATTGTAAGTAATTTTTTGCAGCAGGAACTACTTGAGCAATGGCTGCATCTTTATGCTTTGCCTACGCCGCCTAAGTTGGTCGGTATCACGATGGCAGGCAATATCCCTTTGGTGGGCTTTCACGATTTTTTGTGCGGCTATCTGTCGGGGCATCAATTGCGCTTGAAATTGTCGAGCAAAGACCAGATTTTACTCCCTCATTTGTTGCAACAGCTCAGTGAATGCGATGCCGAAATCTTGAATCAGATTGTATTGACCGACAATCTTCGCCAATGCGATGCTTATATTGCTACGGGTAGCAACAATACAGCTCGTTATTTTGAGCAATATTTTGGCAAATACCCACATATTATTCGCCGCAATCGTACCTCAGTAGCGGTGCTAGATGGCAGCGAAACACCTGAACAATTGAGTGCTTTGGCTGAGGATGTCTTTTTGTATTTTGGCTTGGGTTGCCGCAATGTGACCCAACTGTGCCTCCCCAAAGCTTATGATTTTCAAGCCCTTTTTCAGGCTTTTGAACCTTATAGAGATTATATCAACCACAATAAGTACCGCAATAATTACGACTATTATTTGGCGATTTATTTGCTCAATAAAGTACCTTACTTGAGTAATGATGCTGTACTTTTGGTGGAGAATGAATTTCCTTTTTCGGCAGTATCGGTTTTGCATTACCGATATTATGAGGACAAAATGCTCTTGCGAGCCGAATTAGAACAAAACAATGATTTGCAATGTATTGTGGGCAATGGCTTTGTGCCTTTCGGTACTGCTCAAACACCCGCCCTGTCCGATTTTGCCGATGGGGTAGACATGATGTCCTTTCTTTGTAGTTTGTAAACTTATTTTAAAAGCACTTTTCATGGACTATCAATTTTATACCATTGCTTTATTGCTCCTCACGGCAGGCGTTTCTTTTTGGGCTTTTAATGATGGGCAACTATTCAATAAACTTTTACTGTACCCAAAATTGATGCGAAGCCCTGCGGAGTACTACCGTTTTGTGACGAATGGTTTTGTACATGCCGATTGGCAACATCTGATTTTTAATATGATAGCCTTGTATTCTATCGGCAGTTATGTAGAGCAGTTTTATGTGGCTATCGGGGCGCATACATTGTTTTTGGCATTGTACATAGTGGGTATTATAGTGTCTTCTATCCCATCTTATTTCAAACATCGCAACGATCCTTATTATCGTTCTTTGGGAGCTTCGGGCGGCACTTCGGCTGTTATCTTCTCCATGGTGTATATTAGCCCTTGGGCGCAGATTACTTTCTTTTTCATACCACTTTGGACGATTCTTTTTGCCGTTTTGTATGTGGGCTATTCCATTTATATGTCACGGCAACAAAAAGACCATATTAATCACGATGCGCATCTTTGGGGGGGCATTTTCGGCTTTGTATTCACCTTTATTTTCGACCCTACACATGGTGATATTTTCTTGCAGCAACTCCTGCATCCTCCTTTTTTTCATTAAAAATCTATCTGTTTGAGTAGACGCTCGTAATAATTATCAAAAAATAATTAAAATAATTTTGTCAATTTTGAAAGAAAGGGATTACCTTTGCCATCCATTTGAAATTTACGTCAAAAAGAAATAATGCCTACAATACAACAATTAGTACGCAAAGGTCGCGAGCAAATTCGCACTAAATCTAAGTCTCGTGCATTGGATGCTTGCCCACAACGTCGTGGTGTTTGTACCCGTGTATATACGACAACACCTAAAAAACCAAACTCAGCACTTCGTAAAGTGGCCAAGGTTCGTTTAACCAATAAAATTGAGGTGATTGCTTACATCCCTGGTGAAGGGCACAACCTACAAGAGCACAGTATAGTATTGATACGTGGTGGTCGTGTTAAGGATTTGCCTGGTGTTCGTTATCACATTGTTCGTGGCGCATTGGATACTGCGGGTGTGAAAGACCGTAAACAAAGCCGTTCTAAATACGGTACTAAGAAAGAAAAAGCTAAGAAAAAGTAATTTATTAATCCTATTTTAATTCCAAGTATTAGAACATGAGGAAGGCACAAGCCAAAAAGATCCCTTTAGCTCCGGATCCAAAATTCAACGATAAAAATGTAACTCGTTTTGTAAACTGCCTTATGTGGGGTGGTAACAAGACTGTAGTTTTAGCTGCATTTTACAACGCATTAGATAAAGTAAGTACAATCACTAGCGAAGATGGTTACGAAGTGTGGAAACGCGCTTTGGTAAACGTTACCCCAGCGGTTGAGGTTCGTAGTCGCCGTATTGGTGGTGCTACCTTCCAAATTCCTTCGGAAGTTCGCCCCGATCGTAAAATCTCATTGAGCATGAAATGGTTAATCCGTTTCTCTCGTGAGCGTAATGGTAAAACGATTGCCGATAAATTGGCAAATGAAATCGTAGCCGCTTCAAAAGGTGAAGGTGGGGCAGTGAAAAAGAAAGAAGATACACACCGTATGGCTGAGGCAAATAAAGCCTTCTCGCATTTCAAAGTATAATCTAAACTAAAGCTTTACATATCTAAAACTCCGAATTCTTTCGAATTCGGAGTTTTTTTGTGTCCCGATACTTTCTTTCTTGCTAAACTCTCCTCCTTCCTGACTTCGCCACTGGGACACCCATTTTTCAGGAATAAAATAATAGGTATAGGCGTTTAAGTCGCAATTTACTACCTTTGAATAATGCATG
>JASGCQ010000020.1 GCA_030054025.1 Phycisphaerales bacterium
CAAAGCGAATAAAATCAATACTTTCTTCGTGAGACCTAAACGCCTATACCTAATAGTTTTTATACAGAATAGCAGATAGTATAAAACCACCTGAGAGACCAAATTTATAACCTACCCTTCCTGAAAAAATATCAATATCTAATAATGACAACGCTGTATCTTGAAAAATAAATTTATCAGTATTCATGTATTTTTAATATTAAATATTGATGAAACTGTGTTGTGGGTACACCCAACAACATAGGTAATTGTATTTCTAGTTGATCTAAAGGAATTTTTAGAAAATCAACTAAGCCCTTCCTACCTCTTTGTTCATAAACAAGTTTAGCTAGAAGCCCGCCTATTGCATATAAAGTAGATACATCATTATCGATTTTTATGTTTGAAGTAAGTAGTGTTTTTAAGTCGTAATCATTGTTTTTTTTTAAAAACGCACTAAGTATTTTTAAGTGATAGGTAAGTGGTTTCTCTGAACTTCCTCCCAAAAGAGTAGCGATGCCTTCTGAAGCTAAATTTGATAAATTATCATAATCATTCAAATACAGATGTACAAGCTCGTGCGGGTAATATTCACTATTATTAGCCGCATAAATGATATTTTCAAGATTTTGACCTCCCCTTCTAGCATAGCCACCATTTCTTGCCAAAAACATATTGTAAACAAAATCAAAACCTTGAAGATTCATTAATTCAATAGGATTTGTACAAGAAAAATAAGTTATTTTTTTGGAGCTTACACCAAAGAAATGAGCTATACTATCATTAAAATGATTTAGTCTTTCTGCATTTTTTTTTGAAAAATTTTCAGAAGATTGCTTATAGTAAACAATATTGCCGATTTTTGTTGTGTACCAGTTTTTGATGTATAAATCAGTGTACTTTTCGAATGTAAAATTATTTTGAATAGAATCATAATTAGCAACAAGATTGTAAATAGCTCGTATAGAATTGTGTATTGAATCGTCATTTGATGTATATGCAATCTTCAATAAATATTTTTTTTCGGGTACAAAATCAATAACACCTAAAACAGTAGGCTCGAAAAAACGTATTCCATCAATATATTCAATTTGGTAAAGGTCATAAACCAACTCTCCTCCCCATTTTTGTTTAGATTCGGATGTGAAAAAATTATATGCTTTAGAGGTGTCATTTTTTTCCTTTAAAAAAATATCTAATTGTTTTAACAACTCTTGTTTGTGCTTGACAGTATTGTTATTAATTTTGTTAAAAATGTTTAAGTACAAGTCTTGCGCAGTCAAATCAAAACTATTGATAAACAATACTATAAAAAATGAAATTTTTTTCATAATTATTTTTTTAAAAGCGGGGGCAAACAAATGTTGCAAACCCCGCTTTGAATTTGCTAAAAATCTAACCTAACCACCAATTGGACGAGGAGGAACGCCTATTGGATTAACCCTTGTTGGGCAAGCCGCAGGGCTAGTACAAACAACAGTTCCGTTATTCGAGGTCAAATTATCACACGAACCAACTCCTCCGTTTATATTTCCTAACTCTTCTTTGGTCAAATTTGCAATTTTTTCTTTATTCAACTGCAATTTAGCAGTATCCAATTTTATTTTTTTCATTTTTCTTACCCTCTCGGGATTTTGTTTTATTTTCCCTTCCTCTCTAACGCCGTGGTCGGGGTGGTTAATTCAGCGTCCCATTTATCCTCATTGCGAATGCGAGGTTTCCAGTTTTGTATCGTTCTTACAACGAGATGGTCTGTGTTTGCTTCACCATTGTTTTCCGTTATTGTTTTTTTGCTTTGTTCCCAAGTTATTGGTGAAGAAAGATAAATTCCCTCATCGACCAATTTCGGTAATGGCTCATTAAAAGAAAACGCTTTTTTAAGACTTTGAACTGGCAGTCGAATAATAGCTTTAGAATATGTGTTTAAGCCCATTTTTACTGTTTTTCAATCAGTTGTATTGCTTTTTCAATCAATTCATCCCTTCCTTCGGCAATGCCTTTTATAGTTGGCTCTACCTCAATATCAATTTTCACTCCCGCTCTTTGGGTTTCAGTACCGTCAGGGTACAAAATATTGATGCTGGTCATCAAAGATTTAATGCCTCCTGGCAAAAAAATGTCGGTTACATTACCATCGGCACCTGATGTTTGGCTGCCGATAATGAGGGCTTTGGGTGCAGTTCTTAAGGCCATTGCAGTAAATTCAGACTGGCTCTGTGTGGCTTCATTAACCAAAATGATAACTTTTCCTTTATAATAATCAGGATTGTTTTCTCCATTTGTATAACTATCTCCATAATAAAAATTTCCGGGTTTATTGGGATGTGAGTACGCAAAAGATACAAATTTTGACGGGGCATTTTTTAGCCAGCGTCCATACACAAAAGGTATAAATGTTGCTGGATACGAACGGAGGTCTATAATTAATCCATTTGTTTTATTAAATTGATTAAAAAGAGTAGTTGTATCGCCATCTTTAAGCAATGCAGGATAAATATATCCGATGTTGTTGGCCAGTATTTTAAACCCCTTTCCTTCTGAAAATTTGATTAATGATTTTTCAAAATTTAGACTATAAAAATCGCATTTGCCGAGTGTTATCGTTTTTATTATCTCATTCGAGCGAATGGTTAGTAAAGTTTCCTTCTTCTTTCCCCTTAATAAAAAGCCAGAGTACGATGACATTAATTTTAACATCCTTGGGCGATTCGACGCTTCAATAAATTGTTCGTTTTTGGCTACAATTTTAGCTACCGCTACACCGTCTATTGCTTCAATAATATCACCAATTTTTAATTGTGCCTTCGCACCAGAGTCATCATTTAAAAAACCCGTAACCACAAGTTTATTTTCAATAAAGGAGGTTTTTATTGGCAAGCAAAGATTTCCTTTTAAAGAATCGACGCCTGATGAATAACTCAATACAGATGCATGACTATCGTGTACTCGTGCAAGCGTTTTCAAGCAAGCAGCAGCATACTGTTCTTCATTTTTTGCATTTACAAAATCTGGGATAAGTGTGGGCAATACTGCGTTCCAGTCTTCTCCTATAAGGTGCTTGTAAGGGAAATAATACTGTATAATATTCCAATATCGAAATAAGGCCAACAGGCGCATTCCCGCATCTGGGTAGGGGCAGGTTTCGTATAGGTTTTCGTGCTTAAAAATAGTATAACCTTTAATCCGTCCAAAGCCCTGATAATAATGGTTTGGAATTCGGGAATATTGATTGATCAGTTTTTGTATTTGTTTCTTTACTTCTGGTGGATAATGTTTTTCATTCAAAAGAAAAGTAAAGTCCGCTTCGTTTTTGATGCGGAAAGTATCCCTGATTTCTGCTCTTTTAGGAAAAGAGTCTGAGCCAAGACTGAACATCCATTTTTGCAATATCTTGTCCGTTTCTGCATCATTATTTGCCGCCAACACGTTTGGCAACAACCTAAACAATGAAGCATCCATATTGATATTGCCTGCACCAACAGCAGGATGGTAATATTTAAGGAAACCCCACAATACGCCCAACTTCTGCAACTGCGCCACCTTTTGCGGGTTCAATGCAATTTCTGCAATGCCCGAGCCAATATTAAAACCCGAATCTTGATCTGCTGGGTACATATTGGGGCGCAACGGTTGCAGGTTTTCTATTGGCTCACCATCCACGGAAAAACTTAGCTCGTCAACCCACACTGAACCTTTACCCCTCAAAAAGCCACCAAAAACTATTTGTTCACCAAATTGTAAATCGTTAGGAATGTTGGCAGATACTTTTATCCACCCCTTTTTAGCCGAGTCAAAATTTCCCTTTTTGAAATCACCGACAAGATATTGCTCATCTATATCGTTCAATCGTATAAAAATACCTGCTTCACTATTGGTGTTTAATTCGGCTTTTACATAACCCGTAACTTCTAAGTTTTTACCAAAATAAATATTGGGAATGGTGTATGTACACACTGGCGTTCCTTTTGGCGTATCAAGGTTGCGGCTGATTCGTAAACAGTTCCCTCCTTTGAATTTTATTGCAGAGTCAATATTTAGGGTTGCCGCATTACTATCTGGCGTCCAAAATTCCCAATCTACAGGAGCTTTATGCTTCGCCAATTTCTCAAAACCAAGTATTGCTTTAGTATCCCTTTGGGCAAAAGAAAAAAAAGGCAGGATGACAAAAATTATTGTTTTAAAAAGTGTTTTCATTTGAATCGTTGTCCTATAAAAGTTAAGCGTTAATTCATAATATTATTTGCTTTATTACAGATTGCGTGGTTAAATTGCAATTTATTGATTATAAAAATTAAGAACTAATATTTTATAGTGCGTAGCATTAATTTTTTTCAGGCCAGGGGGCTGTAAAGCAATACAGTATTAATTTTACAGAGGTCTAAAAAGTAAAAAATAAATATATTGAGTAATGTATATTTATAAGTATAGATAAGAAACAGATGTAAAAACCGCTTAATCAGCTTTTACACCTGTTCCTTAATTTGAAAACCTTATTGCTTTCAGATGATATCGCTATCACTTTGGTCGTTGTGGCGTAGGTCCTCCTGTAGTATCAATACACCAAGCAGATTTTGGAAGATTAATAACAATAACAGTGTCGGGACGTCCAACCGAATTTCCACCGCCTAATACCCTAGATAGTTGTCCTGAAGACAAATCTTTTACCTTTTCTTTGTTCAACTGCAATTTAGCAGCATTCAATTTGATTTTTTTCATTGTACTTACCCTCTCGGGATTTTGTTTTATTAAACTTTTAAAAAATAGTACTGCCGCACTTATATCCGCCCCATGCAGTTAGCGGTTTTGAGGCCTTTTCTTTTGGGGTAAACCTCCGTTTGCCCGCCACAAAACCATTTCATCAAGTAGAGTGTTTGCAGCTACACTATTGATGTATTTGCATTGTCCGCCCTATCATACTACCTTTACTGCCGTCACAGCGTAGCGGTGTATAATAGTAACAATGTTGTACATCCGGTTTGGTCATCCGGCCATTTCGCAACGAGTAGTATTAGTGAGCGAGGTGTATTTTGGTAGGCATTATCGTTTGCCATTTTATCACCTTGATCCTGTGCTACTTCACTCTTTGCACCCGCTCGATTAACAATGTAAAATTATAGTTGTTTTTTTTAGTAGTTAAAAATATAAATTAATTGTCAATACAAAGTTTATTATAAAAACATCAATCAAATCAATAGCCTTGTTGTATCTTACCAACCGTTTTCTATAACACTATAATTACCCAATATGGCAGACATTGGCAAAAACATTTCGAGAATCAGGCTGTTCAAAAAGATTGGGCAAAAAGACATGGCAGATTATCTCAAAATCAGCCAACAAGAATATTCGCGCATAGAACAGAAAAAAGGATTGACGAGGCACTATTAGAAACGATTGCCAAAAAATTAGATTGCCCCGTAGAGGTCATCAAATCATTGGAGCAGTTTGATTTTACAATCCAAACTTTTAATCAAAACAATCGAGATAATAGTATTGGAGTAAATTTTAATTCCACAGAAAAACTAAGTGAAATATATGAACGACTACTCAAAGAAAAGGATGAAATGATACGATTGTATCAAGAACAGATAGCGCAATTAAAATCAAAAAAATAAACTTATAGGTGGTTTTTGTTTGCAAAACAACAGCCTATGTCAGGTAAATCTTTCTTTGCAGCAAATGCTTTTTGTTTAGATACTAACTCCTTCGGGAGCACGATCTAGGAATGAGTTTATTGCCTTTACCAATATTCACTACCAAAATGGTATAAAAAACTAACTGGGTTTTGCTCCCACCAAGCTAAACAGGGTAGGTTCAAAACCTAAGCAAGATAGCTTGGGCAACGAGTATTTGCTGTTGGTGGGAAAGCACTTTTATAGAATTTGAACAGTCAACAAACCGTATGACAACAAAATACTTTATTTTGCAGTCAAAATAATATAGCTATGGAATTTAGCGCACAGCAGCTCGCCGATTTGTTGCAAGGACGTATAGAAGGTGATGCCTCGATAAAAGTCAATCAACTATCGAGAATAGAAGAAGGGTTACTGGGTTCTGTTTCCTTTTTGTCCAACCCGCTTTATACCCAATACATCTATACTACCAAAGCTTCTTTGGTCATCGTGAATGATAGTCTTGAACTCACGGCTCCAGTATCCTGTACGCTCTTGCGTGTAGCTAGTGCAGAGCAGGCATTTTCCAAATTGCTTGAGCTATACAATCAAATCAAGCTCAACAAAAGCGGTATCGCCGCACAGGCTTATATATCGCAATCTGCCAGCCTAGGCGAAAATGTGTATGTGGGCGCATTTGCCGTCATCAGCGATGGAGCCAAAATTGGCAAAAATGTAAAAATATACCCTCAGGTATTCATCGGCGACAATGTAGTTGTGGGCGACAATACCACACTATTTGCAGGAGTAAAAATCTATGCTGATTGCGTAGTGGGTAAAGACTGTATCTTCCACTCTGGCACGGTAATCGGCAGCGATGGCTTTCGCTTTGCACCACAAAACGAGGGCACAAAAAAAATACCTCAAATTGGCAATGTGGTGATAGAAGATGATGTAGAAATAGGTGCTAATTGTGCCATAGACCGCGCTACACTGGGCTCTACCATTATTCGAAAAGGAGTAAAATTTGATAATTTCATCCACATAGCCCACAATGTAGAGGTAGGCGAAAACTGTTATTTTGCAGCCCATACTGTGGTAGCAGGCTCTACTAAAATCGGCAAAAATTGTATGACGAGCGGACAAGTAGGCATTGTGGGGCATTTACAAATTGCCGATGGTACAATTGTAACGGCCCAATCGGGTGTCTCGAAAAGCATTAGCAAAAGTGGCGAAGTGCTTATGGGCTCACCTGCATTTGATGCCAATAAATACCGTAAAGCCTTTGTGCATTTCCGCAATTTGGATACTTTGGCGCAACGCATCGCCGCTCTTGAAAAACAATTGAAGGAGCAAAATGGCGGGCAATAATCAAAACAATAAGGAACTCTTGCAATATGCCGGACTGGCAACCCAATGGTTGGTGATGCTTGGTCTGTCTGTATGGGCCGGCATGGCTATAGACAACAGAATGAACGAGCATTCTAGGTTATTTACTATCATATTACCTTTACTGGCACTGAGTCTATCGCTCTGGCAACTGATTCGAAAATTCAACAAACCCAAAAAATGAACAAACTCTATTTCATCTTATTAGGATCTATCTTTAGCGTACTCTTAGCTGCCATTTATTTCTGGTGCATTCAGCATCCCGAATATGATTTACCGGTTTTGTTAATCGCCAACAGCTTGCTTTGCTTGCTGAGTGTCTTATCTTTCTATATGCTCAAAAGCAAGTTGAAAAACGGCCGCCCTCAAGCATTTGTAAATGGTGTGTATGGTGCTACCCTACTCCGCTTGATGACTTGCATGGCAGGTATCTGCCTCTACCTTTTTATAAATAGAGGGCATCTGCATCAAGCGAGCGTTTTTGCCATGATGGGCTTGTACATCGTTTACACAGCTTACGAAACAATCGCATTATCCAAGGTTGCAAAAAAGTAAATCCAAACTCACCTCGTATCCTTAATTCATGAAAAAGGAACGCCCTTTTTCCGAACTCATCCCTTTTTTACCTCCCAACACCTTTGAGGAGGTGGCACAATATTTTCAAAACCACACCATACACCTCACGCTCACCCGCGAGCGCAAGAGTGTGTTGGGCGATTATCGCAGACCAAGCAAGGAAAGTCCTTATCATCGTATCAGCATCAATGCAACCTTGCATCCATACAGCTTTTTAATCACACTCTTACATGAGTTGGCACACATGCTAGTCTATCTGCAATACAAAGACCAAGTAATGCCTCATGGCAACGAATGGAAAATGCAGTTTCAAAAAATGTTGATTCCCTATATCAGGAAAAATTTTTTTCCGAAAGACATAGAAGCTGCATTGGTTCGATACTTGAATAACCCTAAGGCGAGTACATGCACTGATACAAACTTGTACAAAGCCCTTTATCGCTGCAAAAACAATAAAAATGGCTGGACACTACTCGAAGATGTACCAATCGGTGCACATTTCAAAATAGCAAATGGCGCACAATATGCATTACTCGAAAAACGCCGTACACGCTATCGTTGTCAAGATTTGAATAGTGGCAAAATGTACCTTTTTCCCAGCATTTATGAGGTACATCCATTGTAATTATGACTAAAATCATAGCTAGTATTGATAGTAGAAATGAGTAAAAATTGATTTAAATCTTTACCTTTGTCGGGTTATGGTATTACCTAAATTTCCGAAATCGGCAAACTCTTTTAGTCACGAACTGAAAGAACGTGTTTACAAATATTTTGAAGATAACAATATTGCCAGCACAGGCAACGCCGAGCTTTATTTCAAAGCAATTTTGCTTCCGCTAATCTATATTGGCATCTATATCCACGTTGTGTTTTATACTCCTGCTACCATTTGGGCATTGCTAGAATGTGCTTTTTTGGGCTTAGTAGTGGCCGCAATCGGTTTTAATGTGATGCACGATGGCGGACATGGCAGTTTCAGTACCAAACCTTGGCTCAACCGTATAGCTTTCTTTTCACTCAATATTTTGGGGGGTAGTGCCTTTATGTGGAACATGAAACACAATGTCATCCATCATGCTTATACCAATATTGACGGCTTGGACGACGATATTGATGCAAAACCCTTTTTGCGTATGGCTACCACGCAACCTAAATTGGGTATGCACAAATACCAACACATTTATTTTTGGTTTTTGTATTCCTTGCTCTATATGTTTTGGGTATTCTTTACCGATTTCAAAAAATATTTTCGCAAAAAAGTAGGAGAAGTAGCCTTGAAAAAAATGAATACACAAGATCAAATCATTTTTTGGGCATCCAAGGCATTTTTCTATTTCTATATTATAGGTTTCCCCATCTACAGATTTGGTTTCTTACCTTGGTTAGCAGGCTTTTTGGCTATGGCTATGACTGGAGGATTTGTATTAAGTATTGTATTTCAATTGGCCCATACCGTAGAAGATGCTAGTTTCCCCATGCCTGATGAGCTAAACCACAAAATGGATGACGAATGGACGGTACACCAATTAAAAACTACGGCAAATTTTGCTACCAACAACAAAATTATCTGTTGGTACGTAGGCGGCTTGAATTTTCAAGTGGAGCATCATCTTTTTCCGAAAATTTCACACGTTCATTACCCTGCAATCAGCAAGATAGTAAAACAAACTTGTGCCGAATTTGGAGTAGGTTATATCGAATATCCTAAAATAGTGAATGCTATTGCATCGCATGTAGCTCATCTTAGAACAGTAGGGGCGGCGCAGTAAATGCTCACGATTGCCACCAATTCTTAACTATGCAATTTTCAGATATTGTAGGTCAAAGCTCGGCTAAAAACCACTTGTTGGGCATGTGGCAACAAAATCACTTGCCTCATGCACTGCTTATTTGTGGTCAGGAAGGCACAGGTGGATTGCCCTTGGCATTTGCGCTCTCACAATATTTGCTTTGTAGCAACAAATCGGATACTGATTCTTGCGGAGTTTGCCCTAATTGTCAAAAAATAGCGAAACTGGAACATGCTGATGTTCACCTATCCTTTCCGAGCATTAAGCCTAACCCCCATAGCAAAGTACTCAGCAGCAACTATTTTAAGGAGTTTCGTACTTATACCCTTGCCAATCCATACGGAACGGCATTTGACTGGCTGCAATATATCAACGCCGAAAACAAGCAAGGCAATATCAGCGCTGATGAATGCAGAGCTATCATAGAATCGCTCAGTCTAAAATCTTACGAAGGCGGCAAAAAGATATTAATCATCTGGCGACCCGAATTTTTGGGCAAAGAAGGTAATATTTTACTGAAACTCATCGAAGAACCCCCCAGCGAAACCCTTATCATTTTAGTGGCAGAATCAACAGAAGAAATTTTGCCTACCATCCTTTCTCGGATACAAGCCATAAAGCTGCCGCCGATAAAAGCCTCCGAAATAGCCGAATCGTTAATTAAACAATACAATTGCGAACCTCACAGAGCCAATCAAATGGCACGATTAGCCGAAGGCAGCTTTACCGCTGCGCTTCAACTGCTACATGAAGAGGATAACGACCTCTTCCCCCATGCACGAAATTTATTCAACCTGCTATTTACCAATAACGGCATAGGCTTATCCAAGTTTTCGGAAGAAATGTCAAAATTGGGACGAGAGCAACAGAAAAATTTCCTACACTACATCATCCATTTACTCCAAACGACACTCAAACAACACTTTACAGGGCAATGCAATCTTGCTAATGAAGAATTGGTTTTTGTCCAAAAGTTGTCGGCAACAGCACTCCGTTTCGAAACCATCAGTCAATTAATTGATGAAATAGCCAAAACAAGCTATCATATTCAGCGCAATTCGAGTAGCAAAATGCAGCTTCATGCGCTCTGCATCAAAATGATGTATGCTATTCAGAATAAAAAAGTATCTTCGCTTGTTCAATAATTGTTCAACAATTCCGGCAGACTTTATTTTGTGAAGTGAGTACTAATTTGGTTTTTTTAAACAAAAGCATATAGCCCTTATCACCTTCAATATGGTATTGCTGTCATTATAAATTTTTTATAGTCAATGGGATGTGGAAACTGTGGCTCTGGTGCCAACGGAAAACCCGCAGGATGCAAAAGCAACGGTGGTTGCAGTTCGGGCGGATGTAATAAAATGAATGTCTTTGATTGGCTGGGTATTATACCCTTACCGGGTGGTGCAAAGCCATTTCCTATAGTAGAAGTTTCTTTTAACAGCGGTAGCCGTAAAGAATATTTCAAAAACAATGCATCCTTTAGCCTCATCAAAGGTCAATGGGTTACCGTGGAAGGAGTAGGCGGTTTTGATATGGGAGAAATAAGCCTTACTGGCGAACTGGTGAAACTCCAACTCAAAAAGTATGGCATTCAAGACAAAAATGCGTTAAAGAGAATCATGCGCCCCTCTACGCCCGAAGATCTTGAACTATACAATACCAATAAGCAGTGCGAACAAGAAATAATGGTGCGCAGCCGCGCCATAGCCAAAGAACTCAAAGTGGATATGAAAATCGGTGAAGTAGAATTACAAGCCGACGGCAAAAAAGCGACCTTCTTCTACACCGCCGAACATAGAGTTGATTTTCGGGAGCTCATCAAAGTATTTGCTACCGATTTTAAAATAAAAGTAGAAATGCGCCAGATAGGTGCAAGGCAAGAAAGTGGCAAAGTAGGAGGCATTGGCTCTTGTGGGCGTGAATTGTGCTGTAGCACTTGGCTTACTGATTTCAAATCGGTAAACACTACTGCCGCTCGATACCAATCACTTTCCATCAACCAAACAAAACTATCTGGCCAATGTGGTCGTTTAAAATGTTGTCTGAACTATGAGCTGGATACTTATATGGACGCTTTGCGTTTATTTCCTAATAATGCAGACCATATACAAACCGCACAAGGCAAGGCAAGCTTGATCAAAAAAGATATTTTCCGAAATTTGATGTGGTACAGCTTTTCTAGTAGCAGCAAGCAATACCCACTTACTATTGAGCGTGTTACTGAAATTCTAGCCCAAAATAAAGAAGGTATTTTTCCTGAAGAACTGCAAGCGGTAGAACTGGAGAGTTCTTCAAAAGAAAAATTAAAGATAGATGTAGGATTTGTGAACGATGTGGGGCAAATTACGCTCAAGAATCTGGAGAAGAAAAAAGCTAAACATAAAAAGAAATCGAATAAGTCTGCTGCTGCCAGTGGACAAAAACCAAACGCTGCCGCCACAGGACAAAAAGCCGATACGCCAAGACCGCAAAACACATCGGCACAAAAAAGCAATGCGCCTGCCCCACAAGCAAAAAACAACCCGCCCAAACCGGCCAGCAATCGCCCCAATAACAGAAATAAAAAACCAAAGCCTAGCAAAGATGCTAAATCAAATGCGGGAACACCGCCTCCACCAACAGCATAAGAGTTAGTCATACAATAATAAAGCGTGGGTCTGAGCAATTGCTTAGACCCACGCTTTATATTAAGAATAATATTCTTTAGCAATTATCGAATCAAGGTCACGTTGCCTGTATAAGTTTCACTAATACCATTGGCAAAACTCACTTTGATTTGATAAACATAAGTGCCATAAGGTTGTGCTTCGCCTTTAAAAGTACCATCCCATCCTCTTCCATTCACATTATGCGATTCGAATAACAAGACACCCCAGCGGTCAAAGATACTCATATCAAAAGTAACAATAGAATGACCCAACAAAGAACGTGGTAAGAAATAGGCGTTGGCAACATCGTTACCTTCGGGTACAAAGGCATTTGGAATATCTAAGTAGCACCCTTTATGTACCGCAAGGCTATCTGAGGCTACGCAGTTATGTTCTTTTACGCTAAGCCAATAATCGCCTGCCTGTCTTACTACAATTTGAGCTGTAGTATCGCCTGTATTCCACAAATAAGACAATTTACCTGCACTTACTGTATTACTTTTTAAGATAAGTGCAGCATTATTAGGGCATATTATAGTATCTCTTCCAATATTTACTTTGGGTACTCCAGTTACTTCTACTGTACTTGTGACACCAATATCACCACAAATGGTGTAAGATGCTTTGAAATTGACGGTATAAACCCCTGAAGTAGTAAATGCTTGGCGAGCATTTAATTGATCATAAGTTTTGACATCCCCATCACCAAAATCCCATACAAGTTGGTAATAACCATCCGTTGCATTCCCTACGAAATCAATGGCATCGCCTTGACAAATAAGCGAATCGCTCTTGGTAAAAGACACCACAGCTTTTTGCGCCACAAATACATCCCTGCTTACACTGTCTGAACAATGATAAATGTTAGAGACTTTGAGCTTAACCGTTTTGACACCAAAACCAGAATAAGAATGTGCAGGAGAAGGCATTGAAGTAGTATCACCATCTCCAAACCACCACATAGATTGAAAAGGTGCAGTGACACCTCCCAATGTACAGTTGGAATTATTAGTCACATTAAGCAATTCGGGACCGCATAATGAATCTTTGGCAGGCGCAAACAATGCTTGAATTTTTGAGATATCGACTTTAAGTGTTGCACGATTACTCACACATCCATTCACCGTCTGAGAAGGGTAATAACTTGTTGTAGTGCCATTGGTAGGAGGGGTAGGAGCAGTGGGATATTTAGCACCACCAGTTAAGGCATCATACCATTCTATACTAGTACCAACTGCCGATACCGGAACTGCTGTTGCTCCAAAACAATAAACAGTATCGCGCACTGTTGGAGGTTCTGGTTTGGCAGTAACAATTACATCTATATAGGCATATTGAGAAAAACAACCGGCAGCATTTTTTTGACGCACATAATAACGTTTAGTACCGGCAGCAGAAGTAGATGGCGTAGGTGCTACAGTGGTTTCAACACCACCCATAGTAGTACTCCAAAGTATGGTAGCCCCTGAAGCTCCTCCGGCACTAAGTGCTGTTGCTGTTTCTGCTTGGCAATATTTGACAGGAGTGGTTACAAACGGCGGAACACTAAAGCTAATCGTATCCACATAAAAAGTGAGGGTAAGTGTATCGCAAATAGATACACCTATGGCAGTATAAGTGCGAGGTCCCGTAACCGTAATGTTTACTGAATCACCATAAGCTCCACCTGAAGGAGGTAATGAAGCGGGGCTGATTAAACTATCGGCTGCAAGACCTATACCCGGAGTCCATGTCCATTTATAGGCGAAGCCGCCTTTAATTTTTAAGGGGAATGATTTGCCTGAGCATACCCTAAAGGTAGTGTAAGGAGTGTACTCCAAAGTGTCTGATAAAAAGCTGGGGGCAGTTTCTGAAAGTGCCGAATCCAAATCGGCTTGCTTGAGTATATAGGCAAATGACAACTCCGTCTTTTCGCCTGGAGCCAAATTGCCCACATTAAAAACGATCCCCATGGAGGTATTGGCAGAAGAAAAACCGCCTAAGTTATAAATATAGCCACCTGCTGCACCATTTTGTCCATACACATTATTGAGCGACGCATCGGGAGTATAAGTATTGGTGATATAACATTTCGCTCTGCAATCTTTACTGCCCAAACCCACATAAGCCGTGGGATAATCCTGACCAGTGGCAACCGCCAAGCAATTTTTCGACAATAAGGTAGGCTGAAAAATAATTGTTTTGTCAGAAGAATAATTCCCAGCAATGGTGGCATCGGGTTCTGGATCTAAACTACGGTTATAAAAAATATTATTCAGTGTTGTAGCTCCTGTATTGGTCAATTCGATGCGGGCAACAAAATAAACCTTATCCTTTTTTTGAGTAGTTGTTTGCTTAATCGCCAAATTGCCAAATGAGCCTTGCCAAACACCCACTGCCTGTGTTCCCGTGGCGGTATAGCTGGTATTGAAACCCGTAAGACCACCAGTCATAGAAGTAGCACTGGTACCACGCCACGCCAAACCTCTGGTGCCATTTACTTGTATATCCCAACCTTCTTGAGGTGTCCCCGGCAAGAAGTAATCTCCAAAATAATTGGGATAACCAGGGGCGCTTACACCCCATCCATCTTTGGCAGGATCTGCCACAAAACCTAAAGAACCTGAAGTAAGTCCGAAATCTGGACGAGCGTGATAGGTAGAGGGTGCATTACCTCCAGTACCATAAGCACCATTAGGAGCAACACCTTCTTCTACATAATTACCTTGTAAAAAAACATCTGTAGCGATTAATTGAGCAAATCCTTTGTTAGGTTGCAACAAAAGCGTGATTAAAATAAATACCGTAAACAGTCTGAAAACAAATCGTAACATTGCCACAATAAGATTAAATAACAAGCACTACTGCGAAAGTAATTCATTTTCATAACAAATAAACGCACTATCAAAAATATCACGAGTGCATCTAGCTTCAAAAATTACATTTTGTCACATCAAGTTGATGTATTTTTACAAATTGATTTTCATTTTATCATTTGCTCATGAGTCTAAAAGGGATAAAAATTGCCTTAGGCGTTACAGGTAGTATTGCTGCTTACAAAACACCTCAATTAGTTCGCCAACTGATTAAAGCGGGAGCAGAGGTAAAAGTTATTTGTACAGAGACTGCCACAAAATTTGTAAGTAGCTTGGCCTTGAGTACTGTTTCTAAGCATCCAGTTCTCAACAATATCAGCGATGGTGATAGTTGGAACAATCATGTAGCATTGGGCCGTTGGGCAGACGCAATGCTCATTGCACCATGTAGTGCCAATACCCTTGCCAAACTTGCTCATGGTCTTTGCGACAATCTATTAGGGGCTGTTTATCTATCGGCAGTTTGTCCGGTTTTTGTTGCCCCCGCTATGGACGAAGATATGTGGCATCATAAGAGTACTCAACATAATATTCACACGATTAGCAGATATGGCAATCGTATTATCCCCGTGGCTTTTGGAGAATTAGCCAGTGGACTTATCGGGGATGGTCGTATGGCTGAACCTGATGATATTGTTCAATATTTGATTGGCTTTTTTAGCCAATCTGACTCACTCCCATTGTTGGGCAAAAAAGCTTTAGTAAGCGCAGGGCCAACTTATGAGCGCCTAGACCCTGTTCGTTTTATAGGAAATTTTTCCACTGGAAAAATGGGGATTGCCCTAGCCGAAAATCTGGCACAAAAAGGTGCAGATGTCACATTAGTTCTTGGCCCGACACATATACGCCCTCAAAATCCTGCCATACACTTACAACTTGTAGAAAGTGCATCTGAGATGTACGATGCATGCAACAAAGCATTTACACATTGTGACATCACCATTATGGCAGCTGCGGTTGCCGATTTCCGACCAAAAGAAATTGCCACCGACAAAATAAAAAAGACGGACACAACGTTAGAGTTGACACTAGAAAAAAACAAAGACATTTTAGCCCATTTGGGAAGCATCAAAAAAAACAATCAAATTTTAGTGGGTTTTGCACTTGAAACCAACAACGAAAAAAAACATGCACATCAAAAATTAGTGCAAAAAAATGCTGACTATATTGTACTGAATTCACTTCGAGATGAGGGTGCAGGATTTGGTGGCGATACCAATAAAGTAAGCATTTTGCAAAAAGATGGGCAAATCAAAGAATTACCTTTGCTATCCAAAACAGCTACCGCAGAAGCTATTATAGCGTACATTTTACAAGATTAAAACTATGAAACACTTAAAATTGCAGCTCTTTCTATTATGTAGCATTCTGTGCTTCCATACCAGTTTTGCTCAAGAAATAAATTGCAAAGTCACCATCCGACACGACCGTATTCTTAACGTTGACCAACAAGTGTTTACAGATATGGAGCGTGCCATTAGCAGTTTTATCAATACACGCAAATGGACTAACGATGACTATGCCGCTCAAGAAAAAATTGATTGTACCATCATGTTCAATCTAACCGCAAAAGTAGATGGTATGCAAGACGGATACGAAGCAACAATGAATATCCAAGCTACCCGACCAATTTATAACACAGGATATAACACCTCCTTGATGAATTTTATTGACAAAGAAGTTAATTTTAAGTTCAACCAATTCAGCCCACTCATCTTTGACGACAACAGAGTCAGTGCATCAGGAGATGCCATTGCTGATAATCTAACTGCTTCACTTGCTTACTATATCTATTTAGTACTCGCTCTTGATTATGACAGCTACGCCATCAATGGCGGCAACCCTTATTACAAAAAAGCACAGAATATTGTAAACAATGCCCCTGAGGGCAAAGGTGTAAGAGGATGGAAAGCAGTAGATGGCACCAAGAATAGATATTGGCTGGCAGAGCAAATGTTGAATCCAAGATTCATTGATTTCCATAAATATTGGTACTCCATGCACCGCCTTGGTTATGATATGTATTACGACAAACCTGTTGAGGCAAAACGAAATATACTGGGCGGCATCAGCATGCTGCAAAAACTCAATCGTGATAATCCTAATGCCATTCTAGTCCAGTTTTTTTTCAATGCCAAAAGTACCGAGTTATTAAACCTTTTAGGAGACATGCCTGTTGCCGACCGACAACAGTATATTACCCAACTTTCTCAAGCAGATGTTACTAATGCACAGAAATATCAAAGCCTTTCCAAATAGCCTTTTTAGCATTTTTATTGTCTTATGCAGCCTCCTTGTCGCCTGCTATGGCAAAGAACAAGCACCTATTGAGGCTTCACAAATGAAAGATATTTTATTAGATGTACATCTTGCAGAGGCTTACAGTAGTTTAATTGTAAAAGATTCTGTTCAAAAAAAAGTATTCAATAAAAATATTGATTCCCTATCTGTATTCTACAAAATCATTCTGAATAAGCATCATATCACCCTTTCTCAATTTGATAAGGCTTTACAATGGTACAGCTTGCATCCCCAATTGTTAGATACTGCCTATGCCTCAGTAGTACCTATTTTGGAACGTATGAAATCTGCATCATCAGATACAATAAAAAAATAATCATAGTCTGTATCCTAAACTTTAATAACGGGCAAGTTGCCTATTTGAATTCGATTTATTTTTTCCCTTATTTACTACTTAGCAAATTGTCATTTACATTTGTGACCCAATTAAAAAATGACTATGGCAAGAGCAGTAAGCATACTCGGAGCAGGATTAGTAGGTTCTTTACTCGCTGTAATACTACGCAAACGAGGATATTCCGTTAAAATATACGAACGCCGCCCAGACATGAGGAAAGTCTCAGGCTATGCAGGTCGCTCTATCAACCTAGCGGTTAGCGTGCGTGGTTGGAATGCTTTGGAAATGGCGGGCATCAAACAAGATATAGAACCCATAGCTATAGCCATGTGCGGCAGAAGCTTGCACATGCCAGATGGCAGTAGTGCCTACCAACAATACGGAAAAAACAATGAAGCCATTTATTCCGTTAGCCGTGGCGAATTGAACAGAAAACTGATGGACGTAGCAGAACAAAATGGCGTAGAAATTTTCTTCGACCACCGCTGCACTGGTGTAAATGTTACTAACAATGAAATCACATTCGACGTAATGGGTGCAGAGAAAAAGGTTCAGGCAGATTTATTATTCGGCGCAGATGGAGCTTTTTCTGCTTTACGAAATAGTTACAGCTACGCCGACAGAGTAGATACCCAACAATTTTATCTGGCACATGGTTATAAAGAATTGACCATCCCTGCCGCTGCAAACGGAGCATTTCTGATTGAAAAAGAAGCACTACATATATGGCCTCGCCACAATTACATGCTGATTGCATTACCCAATATTGATGGCAGTTTTACCTGCACTTTATTTTTCCCGTTTGAAGGTGCTCCTTCTTTTGCATCTTTACAAACTCGTGAAGAAATAACCGCATTTTTCGAAAGTACTTTCCCCGATGCGTTGGCACTCACACCTAGCATGGTGGACGATTTCATGCAAAACCCTACCTCTTCTCTGATTACCACAAGAATATTTCCTTGGCATTTTGGCGATAGGAATGCTCTGATTGGAGATGCAGCTCATGCAATAGTACCTTTCTACGGTCAAGGCATGAATGCAGGATTTGAAGACTGTACCGTATTGAGCAGCTTAATGGACGAATATGGAGAGGATTGGCATAAAATACTGAGCGAATATGAGCAGAAACGCAAACCTAATGGCGATGCAGTAGGAGAACTTGCCCTCATGAACTTTGTAGAAATGCGCGATAAAGTTGCCGACCCTAATTTTTTGGAACGCAAAAAAATCGAGAAAGATTTGGGCAAACTTTTTCCGAATGAATTTATTTCTGTTTACGAAATGGTTTCCTTCAGCCACACCCCTTATGATACTGTAATGAAATGTATCGCCGCACAAGACATCCTATTGGGCAAAGTGATGGGGTCAGGAGATTTTGACAAACTAATCAGCACAGAATCATTCCGTAATGAACTGAACATTTGGATAAAAGAATATTACGCTTCGGTACAACAATTAGATTTTGGCACTACAACAAATAAATAAACGCTGGGTACTTAAATCCGCCGACAATCATCATATCGAAACACTGCGTAGTGCTTTGAACATACATCCTGCTCTATGCAGATTATTGTCTATTCGAGGTATCAATGACTTTGAATCTGCACGACAATTTTTTCGACCAGATATGAGTCAATTACATGACCCTTTCTTGATGAAGGGTATGCGTGAAGCTGTAAACAGAATTAGTGAGGCCATAGAATGGAACGAACGCATATTGGTATATGGCGACTACGATGTTGATGGAACAACGTCGGTTGCTGTAATGTATTCCTTTTTAAGAGAACGATATAAAGGGCAATTGTCTTTTTACATCCCGCATCGTTATAGAGAAGGTTATGGTGTTTCCAAACAAGGGATAGACTTTGCTATCGCCAATGGATATACACTGATGATTACTTTGGATTGCGGCATCAAGTCGGTAGAGCTGATTGGATATGCAAAAGAAAACGGCATTGATGTAATTGTTTGCGACCATCATACTCCCGATGCCATACTACCTGCTGCACTCGCCATACTCAATCCCAAACAAGACGACTGCCCCTATCCTTTTAAAGAATTGAGTGGTTGTGGCATTGGTTATAAATTGATTTGCGCCCTATCAAAACATTGGCAATTGCGAGAAGAGGATACCACTAAATATTTAGATTTGGTAGCTACTAGTATTGCAGCAGACATTGTGCCTGTAGATGGCGAAAACCGCATAATCGCCTACTTTGGGATAAAAATGGCTAATGAAAATCCTTCCCTACCCATTAAAGTATTAAAAGAGATTTCTGGTTTAATCAACAATATTACTCTTGCAGATTTAGTATTTGCCATAGGTCCCAAAATCAATGCCGCAGGCAGAATGGACGATGCTAAAAAAGCAGTGGACTTGTTTATAGAAAAAGATGCCGAAAAAATAAAAGTACTCGCCGGCGAACTGATGTCGGACAATATAGAGCGAAAAGAAGTAGATAAAAACATTACCGAAGAGGCTTTGAGCATGCTGGAAAACGACCCATTATTGCACCAAAAAAAATCTACTGTTCTCTATCAAGCACACTGGCACAAAGGAGTAGTCGGTATTGTAGCCAGCAGATTAATTGATTATTGTTATCGCCCGACAATTGTATTGGCGCATAGCAACGATAAAATATCAGGATCGGCACGTTCGGTAATTGGCTTCAATGTATATGAAGCGATACACGAATGCCGAGATTTACTAGAAAATTATGGGGGGCATTTTTATGCCGCAGGTATAACAATGAACCCCAAAAACTACCCTCTCTTTGTCGAAAAATTTGAACAAGTAGTCGCTGCAACAATTGAAGCTCAGATGCTTACCCCAGAAATAGAAATTGATGCCGAAATAACACTTGATGATATTAAGCCCGCATTCTACAACATCATCAAACAGTTCGAACCCTTTGGTCCAAAAAATATGCGTCCGATATTCCGTACCCGCAATGTGTACGACTATCAAGGCAATTCTCGCATTGTCAAAGACCAGCATATCAAATTTGTGGTGAGTAATGGTTGCGGAACGGTAGTGGACGGTATTGGGTTTAAAATGGCGGATAAATTTAGGTACACCAGCCCTAGCGCTTTTGATGTCGTCTATACACTAGACGAGAACGAATTTAACGGGGTTACGAAATTACAAATGAAGGTCATAGACATCAGACCCTCTCAGTAGTAATGTATATCACCGCTACTGCTCAATATGTCTGTTTGAATTGTAGGGGGGAAATTATTTTTTTCTTTTCTTCTTATTTTCTTCCAAAAATTTATCCAAAGCTGCAGACATAGAAGGTGCTCCAAGCATGGGCGCACTCATATCAAGGCGCAAAGATGCATCCTGTATTGCTTTTGCCGTAGCCGGACCAAATGCTCCTATAATGGTGTCGCCCTGTTTAAATTTAGGGAAATAGTCGAATAAAGTTTGGATACTTAAAGAACTGAAGAACAGCAATAAGTCATACTTCTTTTTCATCAAAACAGTAATATCGTTACTCACCGTACGATATAGTGTAGCCTCTGAAAATGGTATTTTGTTTTTAGTCAAGAAAGCATGTATGTCCGATTTGCCATTATCAGCAGTGGGCAGTATGTATCTTTCTTGGTGTTTGTGTTTTGCAATTACATCCAATAAACCTTCGGTAGTACCATCTGCACTGTAAAAAACTTTACGTTTACGGTACAAGATATATTTTTGAAGATATAGTGCTACTGCCTCTGAGATGCAGAAATATTTCATCTCTTGCGAAATTTTTAATTTCGTCTCTTCGCAGATTCTAAAAAAATGCTCTACGGCATTACGGCTCGTGAATATAATAGCTGTATGTTCGACAATATCGAGACGTTGCTTTTTGAAATCTCTACTTGAGATGCCTTCTACCTTCACAAAAGGAAAGAACTCTACCAAGATATTATATTTCTTTGCTAGTTCGAAATAAGGAGACTTCTCTGTTTCTGGCTTTGGGAGTGTAACAAGAACCGAATGAACTTCTTTCAATGGCTCTGCTTTTTTTATTTCTTTAGCCTTGGATGCAACAACTACTTTTGCCATTTTTATTAGGTAGGACTAAAACTTGTTTTGTGGTGGTGTAAGTGATCTTCTTTTGGTTTACAAATACTACATTGTTCGTAGTATCACTTTTAATAACATTACCATAGGTAATATCTCGAAGGCGCAAAGGTACATAAAAAAATGAAAACGACTATTCATAAAGAATTGTGCAAATACATTCCATGATCTAAAATAGCGATTGACTAAAAATACAACCAATAATATAATAGACATAATAGAGAGTACACCCGACCATGCTGGGTTGAGAAAAGCAAAGCAAACAATAAAGGGAAGCAAGGCAATACTTAATACTTTATTGACCAAAAAAATATTAAAATTATATTGCTCTGTTGTGTTGCTGATATCGAAAGCCCAACCTGTAAATTGAACAAAAATATATTTGACGACATACAATAGAATAGCACCTATTGTCAGCAATGAAATAAAAATACTATTCGGTACACTAGCAAAACGCCAATCCTTATGAATCGTAATGAGGTAATAAACATAAACTCCCAATACAATACAAGAGAATAAGTTCATTAATAAATTCGGAAAACTTGCTCCTTGAATAAGGTCTTTTAGCTGCCGATTACCTAGAGTAGGATTGATAAAGGCACGCCAAATATCCGTAAAATACTTGGGGTGAGAGGTTCTGATGATGCCCAATATGGCACACAGACCGAGTAACAAGTAAAAATCAATGGTAGTGTTTTTTACAAAATGAGGCCTACTCAAATAGCTGATTGTTTTTGTTTGCCTCATTTGATAGGCATTTTGGACAGTACTATCAAACCTGTGTTTTGATGCTAGTTGTACTGACTTTTTATCTATAATCAAGCCATAAGATGCGGTGTTCACTTTTGCCATAGCAGCAAAAGATGACAGCAAAAATACAGCAAAAAAAAGATGAGAAATACGCATAGATTTGACCTGCTGCAAAGGTAACAGAATTGTTTACTGAGTTACAATTTTTTTCTCTAAAACAAGGCTACATAACCAAAAGATATTTTGGATTCTCTAAATTTCAAATCATTGAATTCGCTTTTGCCAAATGCAAGGGCTATAGAAAAAATACCTGTTTTAGTTTCGAGTGTCGTACCTAGACCAAATCCATTGTAAAAGCCCGCCCTGTCATAATTATTAAATTTAGTTTGTACCCAAGCATTATCACTAAATAGATACGCATAAGAATTTTGACTAAAAAGGTATCGGAGCTCCACAACAGAAACATGAAACTGATTGGCAAAAATACTTTGCTCATCAAAACCTCTTAGGAGTTTAAACCCACCAATCTGAAACAACTCATTTTGAAAAACACGAGGTGCAGCTATGTAGGCACCTAAATAGCCGAGCTTGAGAGTAACACTTTTGCCCAAAGGAATAAATTGGGCAATATCTGCATTGAAATGATAAACATAGCTCGACTTGTTGATGGTATCATAAAGGCTGCCATAATTGAAACCAGAACCATCTTTGATACCAGCAATGCCGGAATTGCTCAATATTTTTCTTTGAAGCACCGTTGTACTCAGCTTTGCATACCAACCTTTACGAGGATTCAAACGATAATTGGTTCTATTCAAATTGAGTTCAAAGCCTAATCCATTAGTGGTCACATCAATATTATTGGGCAATTGCTTTGTAGCTATAATACTTGCGGTATCTATGGTGATGATTCTATTGCCCGAAACCTGATAAAACAAACGCAGCATATCGCTCGAGTTGATTTGATATCGAATACCCGTTTGAAAAGACACTTTTCTGAATTGGAGGTTATTCATAAAAAAATCAAAATGCGCTTCTACCCCAATGGGCGATTTGAAAACATACGGAACTACTACATCCGCTTTAAAGCGGGGAGAATGAGCTTGTAGATTCTGAAAACTAGCACTTAGCGATTCTCCATGTCCGAGATAATTTTGCAAAGCAAATTGTACGTCAGCAGTAAGTAGTAGCTTATTCGACTCAAGATTGTTGGGCATCAGTCCAAGTATTGCATTGAGTTGATTGGCTTTTTTTTCTTTCAGAAAAAGACTCAGGCGTGTATCGCCCGGTCGAAAATGCAGCATCCATGGAGAAGACATCTGTAGAAATGGCAATTCGAGTATGCGTTGATTAATCATCTTCATTTTCTTTTCGTTATAGACAGAACCCTGCATGATGTCTAAATAGCGTTGTAAAAATGAATGGGAAATATTCAAATCAGCATTGACGATAATGGTATCTATTTTGCGCAATTCAGCTCTATCAATCATTAAGTAAGCATTTATTTTATCGGCAGCAATTTGTTGTACTTGTGCCAGCCAAACTTTAGTAAATGGATAACCGTTTTCTTCAGATTGGAGCAATAGTTTTTCGCAAATTTTTGCAATGCTGCTAGGAGTCAGGGGTCTGTTACTATATTGAATCTTATTGATACCCGCAGCAATCAGGATAGGCGAAGGAATAGAATCGAAGCTTAAATTTCCCCAGCGATACTGCTGACCTTGGAAATAATAAATATGGCATTCGTTACCGACGATACGAATACTATCAATGGAAGCTGCTAAGTATCCCTGCTCTTGTAAGGCAGGAACGATTTTTCGAATTTGAGCTATGGATCCCTGTGAGTTAGCATAATTATCATTTATGCCCAAAGGTATAGCAGCAGTTCCGGTATCTATATGATGAGTATAAATTTGTAAATCTTGTCCATAGAGCGGTTTTGCAATTGTGCTTTGCAAAAAAAATAAAATCAAATATGGTAAAAGTCGCCAAGGCATTTGTATTTCAAAAGTAGAATATTCTTAGGGCAATTAATACATCTACTGTGTATGATTTTTCCAGCAATCACATTATCATTTAGCGAACTGACAAGAAGTATAACGAAGCCCGAACACATGAAATTTATGCGCTACCTTGCAAGAGCAATTGTCTCTATCTATGAACAGAAAGACCTTTCTCAAATCAATTCGTCTATTACCATTTATGTACTCTATCAATAGCCTTCATTCATTAGGCAATTTCGCCAACAACTTTAGCAACACTGATACAATGCCTGTCTTATTTCTTGGACATGGAAGCCCCATGAATGCTATTGAAGAAAATGAGTTTGTGAGCGGGTTCAGAAATATATCTAAAAGTATCCCCAAGCCCGCTGCAATTTTGTGCATTTCTGCACATTGGTTTACACACGGCACAAAAGTTACTGCCATGCAAATGCCGCGTACCATTCACGATTTTGGAGGCTTTCCTCAAGCATTATTTGAAGTAGAATATCCTGCTAAAGGCAGTCCCGAATTGGCAACTATGACACAAGAAATTTTAAAACCAACCCATGTTGAGCTAGACGACAAATGGGGACTCGACCATGGCGCATGGACGGTCATCATGCACCTATACCCCAAGGCAGACATTCCCGTGGTACAATTAAGTATAGATTATACCAAGCCCGCTGCTTATCATTATGAACTTGCCAAACAATTGAGCAGCTTGCGCAAAAAAGGAGTTCTCATTATTGGTAGTGGTAATATTATTCATAATCTAGGGCTTGTAGATTTCAAGAATATGGATAAAGATAATTATGGCTATGACTGGGCGATAGAAAGCCGTCAGAAAATAAATCAATGGCTTTTAGACGGTAATTTCGAGCCTATTATCCATTTCGAAAAACAAGGTGCCGCCATTCAATTAGCTGTACCTACTCCTGATCATTATTTACCTTTAATTTATGTACTTGGGCTTAAAGAAAAATCTGAACAACTCTCATTATTCAACGATAAATTATTGGCAGGATCACTGAGTATGACTTCGGTAAAAATTGCTTACCGAGCATAATCATCAATTTTCAATAGGCGGAAAAAAGTAGCTTCGTCGAGTTCTAATACCTTACCAGACGCTAATTGCCCGAGTTGAATATCTTCAATGGCAACCCTAATCAACCTTCTGCAACGATGATGCACTGCGGCTACCATTTTGCGCACTTGATGATATTTGCCTTCGGTAAGGCCTATGAGCAACCATGTATGTGCTATATCTGGGCGCATGTTGGTTTCGATATGAAAACACTCTTCGGGATTCGTTACGATGGACACTTGACATGCTCTGGTGTTATAATCGACACCGCCAAATGTTTGAAAGGTAACACCTGTTTGTAAAGTCTTCAATGTTTCTTCATTCACGGCGTTTTTGACCAATACAAGATAATCGCGCCGATGTGGCACCGCGCCTTGAAACAACAATTTGGTCACTTTTTTATTGGTGGTCAACAACAATAAACCTTCCGAATCTTTGTCCAACCTACCTATAGCATGTGTACCCTCTGGAAATCGGAAATCAATATCACCCAATAAGCCTACATCATCGGGGCTGATAAATTGAGAAACCATATTGGGTGGCTTATGCAAAACAAAATAACGATGTTCGCTCATTTTGTTTGTTGTTGTAGTTTGACCAATTTAAGAAAACGAGAGCTCAAGAATATAGAGGAAAAACTAAGCCCGATAATAAAGCCCAACCATATACCTGATGCTCCAAGATGAAATGGGAATGCCAATACATATCCTGCCGGAATACCCAATACCCAGTAGGCAATAAAAATCAAAACTGTTGGCATTTTCACATCTTTAATACCACGCAACAATCCAGATCCTATAGCTTGTGTAGCATCCGACATCTGGAAGATTGCCGCCAATACAAATAAGGTAGATGCCATTGCGATCACCTCGGGTTTCTTGTTGAACAATAAGGGTAGGTCATTTCTAAAAAGCACAAAAACCAAAGCACAAAAAACACCATAGCCCAATGCCGTCCATAAAGTACTTTTTCCGATGGCTGCTATCTTGGTAAAATTATTCGTTCCAAAGGCATTGCTCACCCTGATAGAGCTTGCTTGCGCCAATCCCATCGAAGCCATAAATGTAAATGCAGCACAACTCAGAGCTATCTGATGTGCCGCTTGCTCCACCGCACCTATTGTACCGATAATAATGCCCGATACTACAAAGGCTCCAGCTTCCATACCTATCTGCAAACCACTAGGAAAACCAATTTTCAATAATTCTTTAAAGGTTTGAACATCGAAGTGCCATTGACTTTTGCGTACAGCTATATACTTGCGGAATAATTTGTGCCTCAAGACGACAATGCCTAATGCTATAAAAATAACACTTCGCGTAATCAATGTTCCGTAGGCAGCACCCATCATCTCCATTCTCGGGAAGCCCCAATTACCATAAATCAACAACCAATTGATAAACACATTTAGCGGCAAAGACAATATACTCAAAAGCATTGCGGTACGCGTATGTTGTAGTCCATCGGTAAATTGCTTGAGTGCCATAAAGAGCAGCATAGGAACCAATGAAATGCTCATTACTTGTAAAAAAGGAATTGCCAAGCTCGCCACTTCAGGGTCTTGGTGCAAATACAAAATCACATTTCTACCCATGAATAAACTCAAAGCAATGATGAGCGAAAAAATAGCGCACATCCAAAAACCGTTGAATAAATAATGGGATACTTTTTTATGGTCATGCTGACCTTGAGCCATGGATACCGTTTGCGCAATAGACATTGTCATCCCTATACCCAATACAAATGGAATACCCAACACATTAAACACAAGCGAGGCTGCTGCCAGTTGTACATGACTGGTAGCTCCAATCATTGCGGTATCCAATAAATGTAAAGCCATCTGTGCCAGCTCCCCAAAGATGATAGGCAAAGCTAACTGCACAGTTTGTTTGGCTTCTATTCTCAATTCCATAAATGCATCAATTATTCGAACTTGCGAAGATAGGTTTTCAAAATCCCTTTTTCAATTTATCATTGGATATTAAACATTAATTTTGCAACATGTTATCACTCGACTTAACTGGAAAGAATGCACTAATTGCGGGCAGCACCCAAGGTATAGGATTAGCTACGGCAAAAGCATTAGCTTCTTTAGGAGCCAATTGTACACTAATAGCACGCAATGAAACAGGCTTACAACAAGCTATTCAATCATTGAGTACCGAACAAGGACAGGTTCACCAATATCTGGTAGCTGATTATGCTCATCCCGAACAAGTAGGCAGTGTAGTGAGTGATTTTGTGGCGCATAATCAGATTCATATCCTCATCAATAATTCAGGTGGGCCTGCGGCAGGGCCTGCAAATACAGCTTCTACCGATGCTTTTGTTCAAGCCTTCAACCAACATTTGATTTGCAATCATATTGTAACAGGGCTCGTGTTGCCATCCATGAAAGAAGCCCATTATGGCCGTGTTATTAATATAATTTCTACCTCTGTCAAGATTCCCTTAAAAGGCTTAGGTGTATCTAACACCATCCGTGGGGCTGTAGCTTCTTGGGCCAAAACTATGGCAAATGAGCTAGCATCTTTTGGTATTACTGTCAATAATGTATTGCCTGGAGCTACTTCTACCGGACGCCTGAGTGCTATTATCGAAAACAAATCTGCCAAAACTGGCATAGAAAAAGACGAGGTAACAAAAGAAATGCTTGCCGAAATCCCCGCAGGACGGTTCGGACTACCCGAAGAAATTGCCTCGGTAATTGCCTTTCTTGCTACTCCTGCGGCTGCTTATATCAACGGAACGAGCATTCCTGTAGATGGGGGCAGAACGGGTAGCATCTAAAATCTAATTACTCTATTAAAATGCTATAATTTTTGTTGCTCCTATTTTCAGCCTTTAGGGCATCATCAAGAAATCTTAATCAAACAGGTAGATATTGCATGAGTATGTCGTATTAACAAGGGAAAATAGCCGTAAGCATAATATGGAAGATATTTTTGGAACCACTTACCCAACGAAAGTAGCAGTATGGTTCACTACTACAGACAGAATAGCCGCCCTTATAAATAACTGAATATATTTTATTAAACGGATATTTTACCCTATATTGTGCTTCAATTTCAAAGCCTGCTTGAAAATTCTATTTTATGAAAAATATATTACGCTCATTTTGTTTATTAACATTTTGTTCGACTGTTTTTATGGGGCAGCAATCTCAAGCCCAACTAGTGGGCACCGAAAACTTTTTGCAAGGTAATTTTGTAGAGGTGGGTATAGCTACTAATGGGGCCTTTGGTTCGGGTACAGATGCGCCTGCAGGATATCATCCGCGTGGCGATGGTAATCGTTTAGGCTTTGTTTCGGATCCAGCTAAAGACGGTTGGACAGTAGGCACGCCCAATTATATAGGAGATTATTTTTTACCCGGTATACCACAAGAAGGTTGGGATATTCAATACAATAACGTTTGGGCAAAAGCATGGAGACGCGGGGGATCGTCCTCCTTCACTGGTGGTTTGACAGGCTCCTGTACTGGATATAGTACCTCAGGCAGCAAAGTAACTGGAACTTGGGAAGGAAGTACTGGACCTTTATCCATCAAGCAAGTGACAACATTGCGTACAGATAAATTATATTTTGTCACCAAGGTAACCATCAAAAATACAAGCTCCACAACTGTAAATCGTATTTACTATGAGCGAACAGTAGATCCTGACAATGAAGTAGCCACACTGGTAGGAGGATCTCATACTACAATCAACAAATTGGAGTTCAGGCTTCCTAACAAAAAAACAAAAACTTTAGTATCTGGTACCGGTAGAACACTTGGTGCTTATTTGGGATTAGGAACAAAAGATTGTAGAGCTAAACCTTATATTGTCAAATCAGATCTTAATCCATCAGATTCTTTGAGCGTGATGTTTAACGATACGGCGAAAGAATCTACAACAGCAATATTTAGATTTGACGAACCTGATACAGCATTTATAAGTGATGTTGGTATTGGTGTCATATTCAATATTGGAGAATTATTGCCAGGAGACAGCACCAATCTTTTTTATGCTTATATATTGAGTGCCTCCGATTTGGATTCTGCCTTTGCAGACGTATCTCCCGTATGGAATTATGACGGCGTGCAATATGAATCCGGAGATACCGTAAAACTATGTAGAGACAAGGGCTCGCCCGATGAAACTAAAATTTTAAATATTGACTACGGATCGGGCTATACTTGGACATGGAGTCCTCGGCCAGGACTCAAAAATTTAACCGGTACTGACAATGAATGTATTTTAACTGACGGAACAGTCACCTATGTGGCTCGCCCATCAGAATCTTTTGGATGTATAGACTCCATGGTACTGACAATTCAACCTTTCATTAATCCGGACTCTCCTACAGTTACATCGCCTGTTACCTATTGTAGGTTCGGCTCCGCTGTGCCCTTAAAAGCCTTCGGTATGCCAGGTGCTACGTTTAAATATTACACCATGGCTACCGGAGGTGTAGGTGTTGCGTCGTTAATACCCAATACAAATGGAGCAGGTACATTTACTTACTATGCCTCACAGATTAATGGCGTGTGCGAAAGTCCGAGAACACGTATAACCGTTATTGTGAATCCAGTTCCAGCTTTGGGTTCATTTACCAAATTGAATCCAATTTCTTGTGTTTCCTACGATGGATGGATACAATTTAAAGCAGATAAAAGCAATGAGACCTATACGGTTTACTACGACAAAAATGGCTTTGCCAGTCCAACAGTAACTTTAACCTCCGACAGTAAAGGGTTTATTAAAATATCTGGATTGGGAGTAGGCAGCTATACCGCAATTTATATTGTCAATAAATTCGGTTGTGTAAGCAATACTTATTATGGACCTATTGTCCTAAAAGGTCCTCTTAACATCACCCCTTCTGCAAACAACAATGGTCCTTTATGCGAAGGTGATATTGCTAAATTATTCACAACCGAGCTTGATAGTACTACTTATTTATGGACTGGTCCAGGTGGATTTAGTTCTACCAATGCAAACCCTGTATTCACCAGCACTTCAACTTCTGATGGTGTCTATACATTGGTCATTACTGACACCAAAACCGGATGTTTTTCACTACCTGCGAATACAACTTTGGTGGTGAATTTAGCTCCTGAAAATCCCAAACTTCAAGACCAAGCCCTATGCGAAAGAGGCGACCTATATGCTTATGTATTCCCAGAAACCAATACAATATATACATGGACAGGCGGTACGGACGCTTTCGCCAGCATTACATCCACCTTATCTCGTAAAAAGGTGACTTTAAATATGGCAGGCAGGTACATTCTTTTTGCGTTAAACGAAAAAGGCTGTAAAATGTTCGACACCATTAATGTAACAATAGACCCTAAAGTGCAATTAAATATGATTGCCGATACTTCGATTTGTTACAAAGATTCTATTATGCTGTGGGCGAGTACCAATACCAATACCATAATATGGTCGCCTTCTACGGGTATGAATGATAGTACGTTAAGATCGCCTAAAGTAAGCCCAGGCACTACCACGGTCTATAACGTAACCGCAAAAAGCGATTACAACACCTGCCCCGACAGTATCGGCAAAGTAAAAGTGACCGTGATGCCTTTACCCACCGTAGTAGGTTACGACACCCTAGTTCGCATGAACATACCCTACACCATCCTACCCCAGTATGGCAACAACATCATCAAATGGAAATGGATGCCTAGCGAAAGCCTCAGCTGTAGCAACTGCCCCAACCCCGTATTCAATTCCAGCAAGATGATGCAATACATCGTGTACGGCACCGATGGCAGCGGCTGTAACGGCTTCGACACCGTAACCGTAAAAGTATTCTGCGACGGAGCCAACGTCACCATGCCCAACGCCTTTACCCCCAACGGAGATGATAAAAATGACATCTTCTACGTACGCGGACAAGGCTTTAGGGTAAAGAGCTTCAGCATTTACAACCGGTTAGGACAACAAATATTCAGCAAAGAAAATTTTGCCGCCAATGACCCCCAATACGGATGGGACGGAACCTTCAACGGACAAAGCATCAGCGATGCCGCAGGATTTGTCTATATAGTTGAAGCCATCTGCCTCAATAGCGACAACGCACCACTCCTCATCAAAGGCACCGTACTCATGATTAAGTAATCATCATAGAGCAATAGGGATTTGCCCATCCGCAAGCCCTATTGCTCCCTACCATAAAGAACGACCCCATTTCAATCCATCCTAAAGATGAATTTTATGAAAAAATACCTTGCATTATTCGGTCTTTTGTCCCTGCACAGTATCGGACTACAAGCACAAGACGCCCACTATTCCCAATACTTTGTAGCCCCCCTCTCCATCAACCCCGCCCTAAGTGGCTTTATGGACGGTACCGCCAGAGTCATGCTCAACTACCGCAGCCAATGGTCAAGCATCAACAACGCCTTTAATACCATCACCGCATCAGCCGATGGCATTATCCTCCAAAGCAAAATACCCACAGGCGACCGATTGGGCGTTGGTTTCATGGCCATGAGCGACCAAGTAGCCAACGGACTCATGAGCAACAACTACTATAGCCTCAGCACCGCCTACCACAAATCACTCGACAAAGAAGGGAACTATTCCATCGGTATCGGGCTTCAAGGCTCCTACGCAACTAGAGGCATAGATGGCAGCAAACTACAACTCAACGACCAATTAGACCTCTACGGTCAATTTTCACAAACCTCCAACGATGCTGCAAGAGGAAAATCTGGATTGCAACGCAACTATTTCGATGCCTCCGCAGGTATCCTCTTCAAAGCCAAGCTCAATGACAACAACCAATTTTATATCGGTGTATCCACCTATCACCTTGCCGCACCCAAAGTAACCTTTATGGATAATGTGGATCTGAGTGTACCCCTGCGTGTTAGTGTCAACGGTGTGTATGAAGCCAAACTAGGCGATATGCTGAGCCTGAGCCTACTCGGACTCTACACCAAGCAAGAACAAGCCTCCGAAGGCGTGTTCGGAGCCATCGCCACCATCGGACGCAGCTACCGAGAGTACGACCCTACCCCTATATTTTATGCGGGAGTACTCTACCGTACCCAAGATGCCTTTATCCCTTATGTGGGCATAGAGCATTGGGATATCCGCTTTGGTATTTCTTACGACTACAACAGCTCGGCACTCAATGCAGCTACTAAAGGTCAAGGGGCGGTGGAAACTTCACTGGTCTATCTGCTCCGTATCCCCCCTAACAAAAAGATTCAATATCTATGCCCTAATAATCCGAAATTCTAAAATAAAATGAGTATTCAAACAGAGCGACCACCTAAATGTATAGTTGGTCGCTCTGTTTGAACCAAATCGCTAAGTTGTCTTCCTCCTTACTTTAAAGTAAATTAAGAAAGAGAGAGACCCATTTTAATAGCAACTATGATGCTATTGATTATAAACCGCTGATTAAAATCGCCTCTTTTAAAGAATCAATTGATACTTAGTCAAGCCTTAAAAACGATACTGTCCAAAAAAGTGTGTAAAGCCAAAAAGTCTGAATTTTGTGTTTGAG
>JASGCQ010000021.1 GCA_030054025.1 Phycisphaerales bacterium
AGGGTAAAGTGTCTCGTAGTATAACAGATGGGGGTAAAGTATCAGATTAGCCCTTACCTAAACAAATAGAAGTCGCTACACAACAAGAACAAAGAACACCCATCGTAATCAAATACCGTGGGTGATTTTTTTTTAAAGGCTTTACTGGTAAGGGTTTTAGCACAAAAAATGTTTAAAAAAAGATTGCTTTTTATTTGCTTATTTTAGAATAGAATTAGAATTTTACTCCTCAATAACTAAGCTTTCCAAATTAGCCCCCAAATCCATCAATATTTTGGATAAATCTTTGACAAAAGCATCAGGACCGCAGAGATAAAAATACTGGCTAAAATCTTTGATAGCGGCAATAAGGTAATTGCGGTCAATGCGATTGTAGCCAAATCCGATTTTGTTTTCGTGCGAGAAAAAAGGAATTAAATCGGTTTTCAACATTTTTTGCAATTCTTGAAACATAATGACATCTTCAACAGTACGATTTGAGTAAATCAGTTTGTTGCCTCTCAATTGCTGTGCTTTGTACAAATGACGGAATATGGAAAGAAATGGCGTAATGCCCGAACCTCCCGCCAAAAAGACTCCAGGACCTTTATAGTTGATCGCACCAAAAGGCTCACCAATAATGAGTTCTGCTCCCGCATTGGTCTTCCCTAATTGATAAGTTACCCCTTTGCGAGCGGGATATATTTTTACCATCAACTCCAAATAGTTTTGGCTATTGAGGTTGGTAAAAGTGAAGGGGCGCAATTTATCCTTCCATTCGGGTAAATTAATCGCTACTTCGGCCCCCTGGCCTGGTACAAAAACATATTCAGGCGGCTTTTCTACAATAAAACGTTTGACATCATGATTGATAAATTCGGCATCTAAAATTTTGACTAAGTATTGCCCCACCTGTTATTTTTTATTGTTGTATTGATAATAGTATTAACGTTTTTTCATTACTCGAGTGAATTGCACGACTCCTCTATCTCCCGCTATAAAATCAAGTTTATCATTTTCGGGAAAAGCAAAAGTCTGCACCTTACCCAATGCCTCCATAAATTTTTGTTCTCCCTCTCCTTCGCAAGCCATCAACGTCTGTACCAAAGGTTTAGTGAATATGATTTTGTTGCCTTCAATTTTTATTGGTCCAGAAAAAGTATTACAGCTGTTATTGCCCGTGATTTGAATACGCTTAGGGTCAAAATTGATTTTGGGTTTATTGCCCTTATACAATTGCTCCATATTTACACCCTCAATATAGCTAAGTTCCCAAAAGCCTGCCAAGCTGGGCGGAGGCGTTTTGCGTACAGCATGTGGAGGATTTTTTTTCTTGCTCTGGGCTATGGATTGTTGGGCTGTGGGGCAGGTCAAAAGCATCAACAATACAATTGATTTTTTCATTTGGTGCGTTTATTATTTTAATGCTACAAACTTATTCCTTTTTAGTCAATTATCTTTGCTAAAATCATTTCAAAAAAAGCAACTTGGATTCTTTTTCTATTAGTCTCAATAAATTTATCAGCGATACGGGCTATTGCTCTCGTCGCGAAGCCGACAATTTGATTAAAGCGGGCAGAGTGTTCATCAACGATGAAGTAGCACAAATGGGCAATCGCTATGATGTTGGTGATGTAGTAGAAGTAGATGGCAGCATCATCAAGCCACCCAAAAAAGACAAACTCGTTTACATTGCACTGCACAAACCCGCAGGCATTACCACCACATCTGAGGCACATATTCCAGGCAATATCATTGCTTTTGTGAAACATCCTAAACGTATTTTTCCGATTGGAAGGCTGGATAAAGATTCGGAAGGACTTATTTTCCTGACCAATGATGGGGATATTGTCAATAAAATTTTGCGAGCTGGCAACAAGCATGAGAAAGAATATGAAGTGCGTGTAGGCAAACCTGTAGCCGAAGGTTTTGTAGCCAAAATGAGCAGCGGTGTAGCCATTTTAGATACGGTGACCGCTCCTTGCAAGGTACACATGACTGGTCGCTCGACCTTCAAAATAACCCTCACCCAAGGGCTCAACCGACAAATACGCCGTATGTGCGAAGCACTTGGTTACAATGTATTGACGCTGCGCAGAACAAGGATTATGAATATTAGCTTGGGTACATTGCCATTGGGTAAATGGCGCAATTTGAGCGATGCTGAAATAGCGGAACTGAAAGCATCTGTTGCCTATTCCGACAAAACCTCTACCGCTTCGCCCAAAGCAAAAAAAGTAAAGCAAGCAATCGTAAAACCTAAGGCTATAGCAGAGCCTATCGAAACGAAAGCTAAGGTAAAAGCGAAAGAAGAAATTCTAGACCCTAAAAAGATAAAATCTGGTTCGTATAAAGATTTTAGACAGAAAGGAAGAACACGATAATACCGCTGTAACATCTAAATGAACCTCAGCACTTTTTAGTAGTTTTCTTAGTTTTTTTATTTGATAATCCAACGCTATGTTCACGAAGCTTTTCACAAAGGCTCACAAAGGATTTTTGCAAGAAAAAAGAATGGAGCAAATTAGATGCTTAATGTGTATAAAACGAAAAGAACTTGCTTCTTATCGGAGCATGTTCTCTTTGAAGTGAAAATCATTTTAGCAACTAATTTCAATATTAAGTAAGTAATAAAATTCTCTGTCATGTTGAGCCTGACAAAGCATACAGGCAGAGAATTTTATTGCAAATTGTAGTAGTTAAATCGGTATAAAATATACTTTGATTAAATCCCGTCACCATCCAGCAAATTGCCCAAACCACCGAGGATACTACCCTCTTCCTTACGTTTGTAAGTACCATAAGTCAAAATTCTACTTGCTAAGCGGCTGATGGGTAAGGTTTGAATCCAAACTTTTCCGGGACCACGCAATGTTGCAAAAAATACGCCTTCGCCGCCAAATAAGGTGTTTTTGATACCACCTACAAATTGAATATCGTAAGACACACCATGTGTGAAGGCTACAATACATCCTGTATCAATCTTTAATAATTCACCTGCTTGCAATTCGCGCTCTATAACATGCCCTCCTGCGTGTACAAAAGCCATTCCGTCACCTTCCAACTTTTGCATAATGAATCCTTCGCCACCAAATAATCCTGTACCCAATTTGCGCTGAAACTCGATACCGATGGAAACTCCTTTTGCGGCACAAAGAAAACTATCCTTTTGGCAAGTTACTCTGCCACCAAGGCGCATCAAGTCTAAAGGAATGATTTTGCCCGGATAAGGAGAAGCAAAAGAAACATGCTTTTTGCCTGCCCCCATATTGGTATAAGTGGTCATAAACAAACTTTCCCCTGTCAATACACGCTTACCAGCACTCAAGAGTTTGCCAAAGAAATTGGTATTGGGACCGCTGTTGCTGCCATCTCCAAAAATGGTGGACATTTCAATTTCGTCGTCCATCATCATAAAAGAGCCTGCTTCGGCTACTGCGGTTTCGTTGGGGTCGAGTTCTATCTCAACGTACTGCATTTCTTCGCCAATAATTCTGTAATCAATTTCGTGGTTGTTCATTTCTTTTAGTTTTAAATTTTAGGAAGGTAAAAGTATTTAATAGAACTTTTGTTTGAAGATTTTTGGATGAAATTTCGGCGAAAAATCAGCGAATCTCTTTTAGTGCATGCAGAAAAGTTGGAGGAAATGCAATAGCAGATTGCCTATCCGTCAGTGCCATTTTTTGCCAATGAGCATTTGCTTTTAGGGTTGCTTTTTGCTTGTCCACCTCTATGGGTATGGGTAATTCAAATCCTTCGACCACATTACTCAATCTATATTCCAACATTTTTCCTTTCCTTCTCCATTGCAGTTCGGGAATCATCGTTGTACGTAAATATTGGTCAAAAATGGGCTGTAATTGCAAGCCCGAGAAGCCAATGATGAACTCTTCCATTTGCTTGCTCGTAATCTGCTTGTGGTAGAATGTATCATTCATTTTGTGCAACATTGCTCTGAATTGATCATCATCATTCATCAGCAGTCGGATGCTATGAACCAAAGCACTAGCCTTGTCGTATTTGTCGCCGCTGCCGGCATCACTCACGCCATAATTGCCTATCACAGGGCGGTCGTTGCTGATGTTTTTCCACTCCCCTCTTGTATAAGCAAAAGCCTTTTCTTTTCCCCACCAGTATTCGGCAAAGAGTGTTTCGGAATAAGTAGTAAACCCTTCATGAATCCAGTTGTCGGCGATATCGGCAGCCGTAATACTGTTGCCAAACCATTCGTGTCCGCTCTCATGCACAATAATGAAATCGAACAAAAGCCCCACACCAGTGCCGCTGCGGTCTTTGCCCCGATAGCCCATTTGGTAGTTGTTGCCGTAGGCAATGGCACTTTGGTGTTCCATGCCCAAGAAGGGAGCTTCTACTATTTTATAGCCATCTTCGTAAAAAGGATATGGTCCAAACCAATATTCAAAGGCCTCCAACATTTTTTTGACTTGCTTAAAATTTTCTTTTGCTCGGGTTTCATTATAGAGAAGCGGAAAATAATATATATTCAAAATTTCTTTTTTTCCTAGAAAAGTATCATATTGGAAACCATAAACACCTGAATAAAAAGTTGCATTATAGGTGTTGATAGGGTTTTTAATCAACCAATGAAATTGAGCATCATAATTATCATATCGCCCAGCATTTAGGCGCCCATTGCTAATTAAATTATATCCTACCTGAAATGGTATAATTTCCATCCCACTGTCCGGCTCATCTCCTTGATAATCTTTACAAGGCCACCAAGAACTTGCTCCAAGTCCCTGACAAGCTACCGAAATCCAAGGATTACCAAGGCTGTCCTTTGTCCAGATAAAACCGCCATCCCAAGGGGGTGTTACCGCTTCTCGGGGTTTACCATGGTAGTACAAAGTGAGGTTGTAGTTTTCTTGAGGTCGGTCTTTGGCAAAAGTAAAATCGAGCCAATACACGTTTCCTTCACGCATAAAGGTGACTTTTGTATCACGCTCTAAAAAAGCAGAATCAAGTACCATTGGCTCTTGCAAGTCAATTTGCATCGAATCTCTTTCTTTATCCAAAATTGTAAATTGAATGGTATTTGAACCACTAATTGTTCTAGCGGCTGGATCAATGCTAAACTCAAGTTTATAATGCTGCACATCCCACCAATCTCTACCTCGTCCATTGCTACCCCCTAAAGTATCTTGTCGGTTAAAAGCAAACAGGGCATTTGCGGTAAGCAAACACCCTGTCAGTAGGCCGAAAAATTTGTGCACCCAATGCATTATTTATTTGGAGTAGCTGTTTTGTAAATATTCAATACTTCAACATCAAAAATCAGGATACCGTTTTTAGGAATTTCGGGCCCTGGGCTTCTTTCGCCATAAGCCATAGGGCTAGGGATATACAAGGTTGCTTTAGAACCTTTTTTCATCAAGCCTACACCAATATCCCAACCAGGTATTACTTGACCTTGTGCCAATTTGAAACTAAAAGGCATTACATGATGAAAATTGGAGTCCACATTCGAATCGAAGGTTTTACCTTCAATCGTTTTGCCAGTATAGTTTACCACTACAGAATCTCCTGCACGAGCAGTATCTCCAGTACCTACTTTGTTCATTTTGTAGTACAAGCCGGTCATGTGTCTGCTGGCATTAATTTTATTTTTGGCAAAATAAGATTTCAATGTTTTTTCATCCGATTCCATTTGGGCTTTTCCTTTAGCGGCTTTTTCTTTAAAGGCATCGGCTTGTTTCTTTTGTTTCACCACTACTACGTCTTGGTCAAACCACATTCCGGTACCTTTTTTCATCCAAGGCAATTCGGGTGCTCCACGACCTAATACAGTATCGAGTGGCATACGGAAAGTAGCACTGTCGCCTTCGGTCAATAATTGGAAACCATCCATCAAATCGAAAGTTGGGAATTGTGAAGGACGTATTTGGATTTCAAATGGTTCGTTGTTGTTGACCATACGTGAGCTAAACAATATGCTATCGCCTACGCGTGCACGGGTGTGTATGGTAATAAAATCGCCGATAGTAGGCGTTTTGCCTGTGGCATCATTCCAAATACGATAGAGCATACCATTGCTAATTTCTGTCCAACCGTTTACCGTTTCTCCGGTAGTAACAGGGTTGGCTAAAAAACCTTGACGATTAGGGTCTGGCTTGTCTTGTGCATAAGAATCACCAACTACTGCAAATAAACCAAGTGAAAATAAAACTATTTTTTTCATTGAATTCATTGTGTTTTTATGTTTTTAGAGGATTTGATATACTAGAGCTTATTTAAAACTAACAAGTTCTACATCAAAAATCAAAATACCGTTGGCGGGTATTTTTGGGCTTGGGCTTTGTGCGCCATAGGCCATAGTGCTGGGGATGTATAAGGTAGCTTTTGCTCCTTTGTTGAGCAAGGCAATACCTTCGTCCCAGCCGGCGATTACTTGATGTTGACCTAGATTGAAGGTAAATGGTTCTACGTGTTGAAATTGAGGATCTACGTTGCTGTCAAAAACAGAACCATCAGTAATATTTTTTCCAGTATAATTTACCGTTACAGATTGACCCGTAGTTGCATTAGAACCTTCACCTTTTTTTGTAATTACATAGTACAAGCCTGAAGCTGTTTTTTGAGCTTTGATGTTGTTTTTTGCAAAATATTCGGTCAAAATTTTATCGTCTGTTTGCGCTTGATTGGCAGCAGCGTTCTTCACTTCTGCTTCGAATTGCTCTTTTGTTTTGATGGATTTTAGAGCAAATTGATATTGGATTTTGTCTGTTGCTTTTGCGAAAGTCAATTGTTTTAAAGCATTTGAATCCAATTCGGTACGAATCACCACGCTATCACCCACGGTAAGCATCATCAACACTTCAGTTGGGTCCATTTTTTTGTTCGGATTCGGATTTTGTTGCATCGGAATTTCCATGGGTTTTCCGGCATTCGCTTTGTAGGAGTCAAACATTATGCTGTCTCCTATTTTTACCGTGTAATTGCATTGGATCATATCTCCGATTTTCGGTGTTTGTGTACCTGGTGCATCTTTGATAAATTTATACTCAATACCATCTTTGGTTGTTTTGAAACCGGTGTTTGAGGTTTTGGCTGTTTGGGCAATAGCATTATGAGCTAAGGCAGAAATTCCCAATAAGCATACAGCTATCTTTTTCATAGGAGATTTTTGAAAATTAGTTAGGTAAAAAAGGATTTAGACTTATTTGAAGTCCAAAAGTTCAACGTCGAAAATAAGAATTGCATTGGCTGGTATTATCGGCTGACGACCTTGAGTACCATAAGCCATTGGGCTTGGAATGAAGAAAGTTGCTTTAGCTCCTTTGTTCAGCAAGGTAAGTCCTTCGTCCCAACCGTCAATTACTTGTTTTTGACCTAAAGTAACTTCAAATGGCTCTGAATGTTGAAATTTAGGGTCAATGTTAGAATCGAATACTGTACCGTCCAATAATTTACCGGTGTATTTTACTTTAACCATTTTGCCTGCGCTGGCATTATCGCCGCTACCTGGCTTAGAAATTACATAGTACAAGCCTGAAGCTGTTTTTTGAGCGGTGATATTGTTTTGAGCTAGATATTCAGCGATTGTTTTATCGTCTGTCTGTGCCTGACTAGAAGCTTTTGCTTTTTGTTCTGCTTCGAATTGCTCTTTGGTCATTACCGAAACCATAGTGAAATGGTATTCGATTTTATCGGTTGGTTTAGCAAAAGTGAGTTGTTTGCGTGCGTTAGAATCTATAATCGTGTGAATGATTGCACTATCTCCTGCACTCAACATGGTGATAACTTCTGTTGGATCCATTGCTTTGTTGGCACCCGGGTTTTGTTGCAAAGGCATTTCAATCGGCATTCCGTTGTTCATTTTCCGACTATCAAACAATACACTATCCCCTACTTTAATCAAGTAATGGCATTTAATGATGTCGCCAACTTTTGCATTTGGAGTACTTTTGTCGTCTTTTACAATGTTGTACTCAACACCGTCTTTAGTTTTTTTAAATCCACCGTTGCTGTTGCAAGATGCTGTGGCAAATAGAATTGTTGCCATTGCAGCAACCGAGAAAATTTGTTTGTACATAAAATTAATAGATAATTGATTTAAAATTTAGGGGTGAATTTCGGATAAAATTTTCTTAAATCGTAATATAGTTTCGGTAAAAGATTGTGAAGATTGACCGCCAGATGCATTAAAATGCCCTCCGCCATTAAAATGTTCTCGGGCAAAAGTATTCACATCAAAATTTCCTTTGCTGCGAAAAGACATTTTGATACCATCTTTTCGTTCGATAATTAAGGTTGCAAAACGAATACCAGCAATGCTTGTGGGATAATTGACCAAACCTTCGGTATCTCCCGTTTGTACATTATAATCATCAATATCTTTTTGAGCAATGGTAATCAGACCGGAATGTAGTTCGGGGAAAATTTCCATTTTTTCTTTGAGGATATAGCCCAAAAATTTCATTCGTCCTTCGGTCCAGTTATCATAAATCTCCTCGTGAATGGGGCTATGTTTCAGTTCCTTGTCCATCAGGTCGGCAATCATTCTATGAACCGAAGCCTTTGTAGCAGGGAAACGAAATGAGCCGGTATCAGTCATCACTCCGGTATAAAGGCAAGCGCCAATTGTTTCGTCAATTAGTGCATTATCTCCTGCCGTATTGATGAAATCATAAATCATTTCGCAAGTGCTGCTTTTTGAGGCATCACTTACGCCATATTCGAAATAGGGTTTGGGAAACAGGTGGTGGTCTATGAGTATCTTTGGCTGGGTTGCCGAAGCCAAAAGCGTTTCCATAGTGCGCACTCTGCCCAAATCATTAAAGTCTAAACAGAAAATTAGGCTTGATTCGTCAAGTGCTTGCTCTACTTTTTTCGGTTCGGCTTCGTAATTATACACTGTTTCTAAGCCAGGTATCCAACTCAAAAAATCAGGCACTTCGCTTGGCGATACAGGAAATACTCGATGTCCTTTTTTGATGAAATAATGAGCCAAGCCCATCACGCTGCCAATGGCGTCGCCATCGGGTTTGTGATGAGTAGTGATGAAAATACTCTGGGGTGATTGTAATAGAGATAAACAATCTTGTATAGCGTTCATTGATTGATTTTAGATTAGTTGCCAAACTCACTTAAGAACATAATACGCATCAATTGCAGGGTTTCGATGCTCACATCTTGATCCTTAAATTCTTCATATACGTCGTCCAAATTATCATCAACGCTGTTTCTGAAATAGTCGAAAATGTCTTCTTGCTCATCTTCATCCAATTCATCGCCTATACAATAACTGATATTCAATTTGGTGCCGCTAGCCACAATAGTTTCCATTTCGGATAATAATTCCGGCATAGAGAGTCCTTTGTTTTTTGCAATGGTTTCGAGTGGTATGCGTTTGTCAATGTTGGTAATGATAAACACCTTCATACCGCTTTTGTTCACCACACTTTTCATCACAAATTCATCGGCTTTCTCAATTTCGTTTTCTGCTACATAGTTGGCGATGATCTTGATGAATTTTTTACCATAGCGCAATGCTTTTCCTTTACTGACACCCACTACCCTTTCTAATTCTTCCATTGTGGTGGGATAGGTGGTTGCCATTTCTATTAAAGAGTTTTCCAGAAAAACAACAAAAGGAGGCACTTTGTGTTCTAAACCCACTTCTTTGCGCAATTCTTTGAGCATATTGAATAGGGTATCGTCTAGTGCTGCACCCGAACCGTTGTTGGCGGTTACGATTTCTTCGTCGTCCGATTCTGTGATATATTTATGATTGAGCGATACTTCTATAGAGAATGGTTTCTTTAAGAATTTGTGTCCTGCTTCGGTTATTTTGAGTAGCCCATATTCTTCAATGTCTTTTCTAATCATGCCTTCGAGCATCATTTGGCGGATAAGGGATTGCCAGAAATTAGCATCCATTTCCATCACCAATCCTGCGCCGAAGGATTTCAACTTATTGTGGCGGAAGGTGACAATTTGTGGATTGCTAACACCCAATACAATATTGACAATATAATCAATGCCAAAACGTTCGTCCACCGCCTTGATAGCGTCCAATACTATTTTTACACTGTCTTTTACATCCAGTTTTTCTTTCGGATTCAAGCAATTGTCGCAATTGCCGCAATTATTTTCTTTGAGTGTTTCTCCAAAATAGTGGAGCAATAGCTTTCTGCGGCACACACTACTTTCTGCGTAGGCTACTGTTTCGGCAATCAATTGTCCTCCCATTTCTCTTTCGCTCAAAGGCTTGTCGCGCATTAAGTGTTCGAGCTTTTGTACATCCTTATAAGAATAGTACAACATACATTTTCCTTCCAGTCCGTCCCTACCTGCACGTCCAGTTTCTTGATAATAATTTTCGAGCGATTTAGGTATGTTGTAGTGGATGACAAAACGAACATCCGGCTTATCAATACCCATACCAAAGGCAATAGTGGCGACAATAACATCCACTTTTTCCATCAAAAACATATCTTGCCTTTGAGAGCGGATATTGGCTTCCAAACCTGCGTGATAAGCTACGGCACTTACCCCGTTGGCTTGCAATAAGCCAGCTAATTCTTCGGTGGTTTTGCGATTGAGGGTATAGATAATGCCACTCTTACCCCTCATCGTGTGAATAAATTTCACAATACTCTTGAGTGTTTGGTCTTTGCTGGTTTTGGGTACGATTTCGTAATAAAGATTGGCACGATTAAATGAGGAGATGAATATTTTGGGGTCGCTTAATTCCAAGTTCTTAACAATATCGTCTTGTACTTTAGGTGTAGCCGTAGCGGTAAGGGCTATGATGGGAATATTGGGGTTAATGGCCTCAATCATTCCTCTGAGCTTTCTGTATTCAGGGCGAAAATCGTGCCCCCATTCCGAAATACAATGAGCCTCGTCCACCGCCACAAAGGAAATATTGAGGTCGGCAAAAAATTCGATATTTTCTGCTTTAGTCAATGTTTCGGGAGCTACATAGAGCATTTTGGTACCCCCTTCGGCCAAGTCTGATTTTACTTTTCTTTGCTGTGCTTTACTGAGTGTAGAATTAAGGAAATGGGCAATATTATCTTGACTGCTGTATCCTCTAATCAAATCAACCTGATTTTTCATCAGGGCAATTAAAGGAGAAATGATGATGGCAACCCCTTCGCTCAACAATGCAGGTAACTGGTAGCACAAAGATTTGCCGCCCCCTGTGGGCATGATTACAAATGTATCTTTTTTATCTAATACATTTGTAATGATTGCTTCTTGATCGCCTTTAAACTTATCGAAACCAAAATGTTTTTGTAATGATGGCTTTAAATTATATTTATTCTTAACGGTACTTTTGGATGCTGCCATACGAATGTTCGGTAGTTTTGTTATTTGCTATCATTGAGAGTGGTTTTATAGGTTTATTTTTCAATAAATTGATTTCATAGCAATGAAGACAAAAATAGCATAATAATTTGGTAATAAAACCAAGTATCTAATTAAAAATTAAAGGATTTACTAAAAGAGGAAAATTACTTTCGAATAAATAAAATTAGCAGAGTAAAGTGCAGCACTCCCCTTCCAATTCTACCTTGTCAATCGGCAAAACACCTACCTTTTCGCATACCAAGCCGCCTGCAATGTTGGCAATTGCTGCCATTGTTTGGATGTCTTTACTCAGGGCATACACCACGGCTGCTGTGGCGATAACTGTATCTCCAGCACCGGACACGTCTGCTATATGGCGGATATGAGAAGGGGTGATGGATTCTTGATGACCATCGGTAGCAAACACTCCTTTTTCAGAAAGGGTAATAAAGGTAATTTGATGTTGTAAAGAGGCTTTGAGTTGTTGATGCGCTTCGTGCAGCTCTGCTAAAGAAACATTTGTAAGGCTCATGCCCAATCCTTCGCGTACCTCTTTTAGGTTGGGTTTGAAAATCGTCACCCCTTGATAGGCTAAGAAATTATGTTTTTTGGGGTCAACCATGGTGATAATGCCCAATTCTTTGCAATGAGCCGTTATCCGATGAATGACATTTTCTTTGAGTACGCCTTTATTATAATCTTCGAAAATGAGTACATGAGGCTTTTCGCGTTGCAACATGCGCAATACCAAATCAATAAAAGGATGTTCTTCTTGTGTACTCAGCTCGTTGATTTGTTCATCATCCAAGCGCATCATTTGCTGATTACGGCTCAAAACGCGGGTTTTTGTAGTGGTTCTGCGTTCTTCGCTTTTCATCAACATTTGCGTATCTAAGCCCGAGGCTGCGCATAGACTGATGAGTAATTCGGCGTCTGCATCTTTCCCCAATACCGATGCCAAACTAACCTTAGCACCAAGACTTTTGCAATTGAACGCTACATTAGCAGCACCCCCCAAACGGCTTTCTTTGTTTTTGATGCTTACAACGGGTACAGGGGCTTCGGGAGAAATTCGCTCTACATCACCCCACCAATAGTTATCCAACATTACATCGCCCACCACTAATACATGGAGTTCGCTCATGCGTTCAAAAAGGTCTTTGATTTCTTTTTTGTTCATTATGTCTTTTCTGTCTTGCGTTGAATAAAATAGTAAATAGGAATACCCAAGAGTACAATAATCAATCCAGGCCAAGTAAACTGAGGCTTGAACCCAATGAGCAAGGTACAAAAGCTAATGCCCAAAGCAATATATAAAGCAGGCAACAATGGGTAACCCAAAGCTTTATAAGGTCTTTCCGCAGGCGCACGACATCGGCACTAACAATAAAAATGCCAGAGCCTATCATAGAGCCTATAACGAGTAATGTGCCATCAAAAAGCGATAAAGACCGCTTGAAGTCCGAGGGACTATTTTCTTCCAACAGCCGATTTTTTTAAAATTATTTGGATTTATTTGTATCGCTTGCCGTAGAAGATTTGAATTCGTTCAAACCTTTCAATACATCATCAGTAATGTCTAATGCTTTGTTGGCAAACAAAATCGGACCAGATTTACTGTAAGAAAAAATGAAATCGTATTTACCGTCTTTGTTATAGATAGTCAAGTATTCGTCTATATTTTTTTGTAATTTCTCGCTGAATGCCATTTGTTTTTGTTGCAATTGCTCGCCCAAGGTAGCTCTACGCGTTTCTAAAGATTGCTGCATCTGACCAAGGCGTTGTTGTGCCGCCTTACCTTCTGCCTCGCTCAATGAGCCCGCTTGTGCTTTTTGCTGCAATGCGGCATAATCTTGTTGTAATTGTTGTGCAGAATGCTGTAGTTCAGACTCCACCCTAGCTTGTTCGGCGGTAAAGGCATCCGCTTCGCTTTTCCAAAAAGTATATTTGGCTTGCAACGAATCTACATTTACATAAGCAATTTTGCTATTAGAAGCTATGCCCGCAGTGCTTGCCGCCGGTGTATTATTAGATTTGTTATTACAAGATGCGCTGATTGTCAATGCCGCAATAGCCGCTGTAGCCACAATAGGGTTACAAAAAAATTTCTTCATTTTAAAAGTTGATTTTATAAAAAAATAATAATTGCTGCGAAGATAATTCAATTCGGCAATTAATCAATTTGACATGAGCGCAATCTATTGTTAGGAAGCCAATAAAATGTGTAGAAAATTTTAAAAAAAAAGAAATAGGTTTTTGCCATTCAATTTTATACTTTTGCACTCCAATTTTTCCTCAAGAAAATTTTCAATGGACTCATCAGTTAAAATATTTTCAGGCACCAAGTCTCACTACCTTGCCGAACAAATCGCTACGACTTATGGCAAATCTCTTGGTAAAATAGATATACCCAAGTTTAGTGATGGTGAGTTCCAACCTGTATTTCAGGAGAGTATCAGAGGCGATTACGTTTTCTTAGTACAATCTACTTTTGCCCCTACCGACAATTTGATGGAGCTTTTGCTGATGATTGATGCTGCAAAACGCGCCTCTGCTGGATACATTACAGCCGTAATCCCATATTTTGGTTTTGCCCGCCAAGACCGTAAAGACAAGCCTCGTGTTTCTATTGCCTCCAAATTAGTAGCTAATTTATTGACCACCGCCGGTGCCGATAGAGTGATGACCATGGATTTGCATGCGCCTCAGATTCAAGGTTTTTTTGACATTCCTGTTGACCATCTGGACAGCTCTGCGATTTTCATTCCTTATATCGAGCAATTGAACATTCAAAACCTTTGTTTTGCTTCTCCCGATGTAGGCAGTACCAATCGTACCCGCGAGGTAGCTCAGTATTTTGGTGCCGAAATGGTGATTTGCGACAAAGAGCGTAAACGTGCCAACGAGGTAGCCTCAATGACCGTAATTGGTGATGTAGTGGATAAAAATATTGTGCTGATTGACGACATTTGCGACACAGCAGGCACTTTGACCAAATCCGCCGCTATGTTGAAGGACAGAGGAGCATTAAGCGTAACCGCATTTTGTACCCATCCCGTATTGAGCGGTAATGCTTATGAGAATATCGAAAATTCGGTATTGGAAAAATTAGTGGTTTGCGATACGATACCATTGAAACAAGCTTGCTCGAAGATAGAAGTATTGCCTACTGCTGATTTATTTGCGATAGCCATTAGAAATACATTTGAAAACAAATCCATTAGTTCGCTCTTTTTGCACAGCAAAAGAAAGTAACCAAATAATAAAATCTTAAAAAACGACTGTTTAAACAAAAAAACCTATCCGGCAGAATGCCGAGCCCCAATAGAGGGTTATTATTCTAAAAAAACAATTCTTCAAATACCAAACGTTAGAAAGGTTGCCGATTGGGTTTGAAAGAGACAAAACAAAACAAAGCTATGAATAGCATTAAAATCGAAGGACAAACAAGAAGCGATTTCGGAAAAAAAGCAACACGCTTGCTTCGCTCTGAAGGACAGGTACCCTGTGTAATCTACGGTGGATCACAAACAGTTTCATTTAGCGCACCAACTGCGTCATTCCGTCATTTGGTGTACACACCCGATTTTCAGTTGGCTGAAATTACGGTTGATGGTAAAAGCTACCGTTGCATCATGAAAGATTTGCAATTTGATGTAGTAACTGACGCCTTAACACATATTGACTTTTTGGAATTGGTGGAAGACAAAAAAGTGGTAGCTAACTTACCATTGAAATACACTGGAACTCCTGAGGGTGTAAAAGCGGGTGGTCGTTTGGAAATCAAAATGAAAACCGTTCGTGTACGCACATTGCCTAAATACTTGAAGGCTGCTATCGACGTGAACATCACTGATTTGAAATTGAACGACAACATGCGCGTTCAAGACATCAATGCGGAAAATATGGAAGTAATGAACTCTCCACGTATTCCTATCGCATCTATCGTAATGACTCGCGCTTTGAAACAAGCCGAAAATGCAGATGCAAAAGATGCTAAGAAGAAATAAGTTGAACCAAACCTATTCAAAAAAGCCTTCGATTATCGTCGAAGGCTTTTTTGTTGCAACATTTATCTGTATACCCAATAAACCCAAATTCAGCATTAGGTTTCTTTTTTAAACTTTCAAATCCTCTGTAAATATTTACAGCATTGCTTTACAGGCGTTTTGGACCTTAAAAAACGTTAATACTACGCATTAGAAAATAATGACCATTATCTATTGATATTCAGCATATCCTAAGCTCAAGTACCAAGAGCAACAAGCTCAAAAAGACAAATTAAACAAAAGCAATTTTCCATCTGAAAATATTGGGCTAAATTTGCTAAATTTTATCCGATTGTATGGAAAGTGTGTTAAAATTGGCTGAATTCAAATTCGATCAATATTAGAGATAAAAATCAATCTGGAAATACTTAAAAATGTAACTTTACAAAATGAAAAGCACCTATCGTTTAATAGACAATAAAGAGCCTAGCGAAAGCCAATTGAAAAAAATAATTTCGGCAGCTACCCTTGCGGTAATTAAAAAAGCTAAAAAAGCTGAAAAAGTTGCCCTAAAAGCACAGAAAGAATATTTGTTACTTACACAAGCAAAATATTCTGCACAAATATTGGCTTATGCAGCAAAGTCCTAAATTGATTATTATTGCTGGCCCCAATGGCTCTGGCAAAACGACTATTACCAATCAAATATTACAGCACGAATGGAAAGAGGGGTGCGTATATATTAATCCTGACGAAATAGCACAAAAAAAATATGGTGATTGGAACAACAGGGTTAATGTATTGAAAGCCGCAAAATTTGCAACCAAGCAAAGAAATGCGCTCATAAAGAAAAAAGAAAGCATCATTTTTGAAACTGTTTTTTCATCGCAGGAGAAAATAGACTTTCTGTTACGAGCCAAGGAGACCGGGTATTTTATTCGGTTATTTTTTATCGGCACAAACCATCCTTCTATCAATGCAGCACGTGTTACAAAACGTGTTTTAGAAGGTGGGCATGATGTTCCTATTCCTAAAATCATCGACCGATATGCAAAATCAATCAGTAATTGTTGTGTTGTTGCACCAATGATTGACCGACTTTATGTTTACGACAATTCTGTTGATTATGAAGATGCAAGATTACTTTTCAGGGCAAGTAATGGAAAAATGACCAAAAAATATATAGACATTAACCATTGGGCAATTTGTATTTCAAGTGTACTCAAATAATTTTTCAAATTCGAATATAAATGGCAAAAGCTAAAAAAGAAAAAACACTATTGAACGACTCCTCAATGGATTTTATCAAAAATTACCTCAATAATTCTTCACCAACAGGCTTTGAAGCGAGTGGGCAAAAAATCTGGTTAGAATACCTAAAACCATACATCGACAGCCATTTTGTAGATAATTACGGAACGGTTGTAGGGGTTATTAATCCTGAGGCAGAATATAAAGTAGTGATAGAAGCACATGCCGATGAAATCTCTTGGTATGTAAAATACATAACTGCCGACGGCTTTATCCACGTATGCCGAAATGGGGGGAGCGACCACCAAATTGCACCAAGCAAAAGAGTGAATATTTATACCAAAAAAGGAATCGTGCGTGGCGTATTTGGCTGGCCTGCCATTCATGTGCGCAAACCATCTACAGAGAAAAAACCAGAAGTAGAAACTATTTGGATAGATGTAGGTGCGAAAAACAAAAAACAAGTAGAAGATCTAGGTATTCATGTGGGTTGTGTCTGCACCTTTACCGAAGGATTCGAAGAGTTGAACTTTGGTTATTGGATAGGTCGTGCCTTTGACAATAGAATGGGCGGAGTCGTTATTGCTGAAGTAGCTCGATTACTGAAAGAAAATAAAAAGAAATTACCATTCGGATTGTACATTGTCAACTCGGTACAAGAAGAAGTAGGACTCAATGGCGCTTATATGATTGCAGAAACAATAGGCCCCAACGTGGCTATTTGTACCGACGTAACACACGACACCACTACCCCAATGATGAGCAAGACGATAGAAGGGGAAACTTTTTGCAATGAAGGCCCTGTATTGAGTTATGCTCCAGCGGTACACAATATTCTACTCGAAAAGATTATAGATGTAGCCAAGAAAAATAAAATACCACACCAATTGCAAGCAGACTCACGAACTACCGGTACAGATACCGATGCCTTTGCATTCTCCAATGGAGGTGTGCCGAGCGCATTGATATCACTACCCTTGCGCTATATGCATACTACTGTTGAGACAGTGCATCAAAGCGATGTAGAAAACTGTATCAAATTGATGTACGAAGTGTTGTTGAAATTGTCGCCAAAGGATAATTATAAATACCTGTAGCAATTGAGCACGCTGCTCATGTTTGAGTTTTATAAAATAATTAAACAATAAACATTCACCCTTAAACATTAAATTAGTGTACAGAATTGGGCAAGGAATAGATTTTCATCAATTGGTAGAAGGGCGTGAATTTTGGTTGGGCGGCGTATTGATACCGCATGACAAAGGTGCACTAGGACATAGTGATGCCGATGTATTGTTACACGCCATTTGCGATGCCTTATTGGGTGCTCTTGGCTTAGGCGATATCGGCAAACATTTCCCCGACACCGATCAAAGTTTTAAAAATATTGATAGTAAAATTTTGTTACAAAAATCCTATCAATTGATTGCAGAGCGTGACTATAAAGTAGTGAATGTGGACAGCACCATTTTGTTGCAGACCCCCAAAATCATGAAATTTGTTCCTGCCATGCAGGAAGCCATTTCGAAGATTTTGGAACTTGAAGTGTCGGACATATCCATCAAAGCAACCACAACAGAACAATTGAGTTTCATTGGAAGAGAGGAAGGTATAGTTGCAACAGCTAATGTTTTGCTATGCAAAAATTAGTTCAATACAAATTTTCATTAATTGTGTCAGTTATATTGTTGACATTACCTTTTGGTGGTTCATTTATTTTATCATTTAAAATTTGGGATAGATTAGCGATTATATTCCCAATGTTTGTTTTATTCTATGGAGATAGTTTTCCATTTAGTATTTTAATTAGTTTGTTCATAACATTGCCGATATATTCTATTGAAATTTTAGGATTATTCACTTTCATTTTATCAAAAGGGAAATATAGATCTCTATTAAAAGCAATGTTATTGGGCTATATGACATTTTTTGTTTTTTTGGGTGCAATCATATTAGAATCTCTTATTGGTGTTTATTACATACACAAAACATCAGCAATAAATTTTGTTAGTACATTATCTATATTATCAATAATTTTATGGGGGGTTATATCTTTCAAAGCTGCCGTTAAATTAGATTAAAATACTATTTAAAATCCCGCAACAAAACAACTCTTTATATTAAATGACTTTTCTCGAAGGAAAGAAAATATATTTCGCATCAGATTTCCATTTAGGAATTCCGAATCACGCTGCAAGCTTGGTAAGGGAAAAAGTAATCTGTCAATGGCTTGATGAAATCAAACATGATGCGGCACACATTTTTCTTGTTGGTGATCTATTTGATTCTTGGCTCGAATTTAAAAACGTAGTGCCCAAAGGCTTTGTCCGCTTCCTTGGCAAATTAGCAGAGTTGCGAGATGCAGGCATCACCATCGAAGCTTTTACAGGCAATCACGACCTTTGGATGCGAGGTTATTTTCAAGAAGAATTAAACATACCTGTACATCACGAAGAGATTCGCAGAAACATCAATGGGAAAGAATTTTTGATTGCGCATGGCGACGGACTTGGGCCAGGCGATAAGGGGTATAAATTCTTAAAAAGTATTTTACGCAATCCAATTTGTCAATGGCTGTACAGAAGAGTACATCCCGACACTGGCTTGGCAATTGCCAGTTATTTTAGCCATCTTGGCCCTAAGCACGAAGGAGCTATTGAAGAACAGTTTAAAGGTGCAGACAAAGAGTTTTTGATACAATATTGCTTAGAAATTTTAGCAAAAGAAAAAATTGATTATTTCATTTTTGGTCACAGGCATTTGGCATTAGAATATCCACTACCGCAAGAGAGTTTATACATCAATTTAGGCGACTGGGTAAACTTCAACAGTTATGCAGCCTTTGATGGATATCAGCTCAAGCTACATTATTATAAAAAATAAAGAAAAGTAGTATTATGAAACGTACTCTCATTGTGATGCGCCATGCAAAAACTGAAGATCAAGGAATGGCACAAAAAGATGTCGAAAGAAACTTAACCACACGCGGAAAAAACGATGCTTTGATGATGGCAGAGCGTTTGATGAAAAAAGAATTTAAACCCGATACAATTATTGCCAGCAATGCCAATAGAACAGTACAAACTGCTCAAATTCTTGCTGCTCATTTTGGACTCCCATTATCAAGTATAACTTTGCTGCCAGAGCTTTATATGTGCCAAGCCTATACTATCGAAAACACAATACTGTCAGTATCCGAAGACATAAAGACTTGCCTGTTGATAGGACACAATCCTAGTGTTAGTGATTTCATTTATGATACCGATTCAAAAGCAATTACCCGCAATATACCAACAGCAGGCCTTGCCATTTTTAGTTTCAAGGATAACAACTGGAAAAATTTTACCGAACAAAAAAAGAAATTTGAATTATTGGATTACCCCAAAAACTAATTATGAGCAAAACCGAAACCGATACACTGATTCTCGAACAATTATTTGAAGAACATTTTGGCAAAAAGTCCGAGTCTATAAGTACTATACCCATGTCGGGGTCCGACAGAAGGTATTACCGATTGAGCACTGGAAGCACAAGCGCAATAGGTACTTTCAACCAAAATATTGCTGAGAATAATTCCTTTTATTACTTCACCGATTTGTTTCGCAAGCACGAAATAAATGTACCCAAAATATACAAAACAGGTAAAGATAGGAGATACTATCTACAACAAGATTTAGGCAGCGTTACCCTTTTTGATGAACTCAACAAACAAGGCTTGACGAATGAAGTGAAAGAATACTACAGGATGAGCTTGGAGCAATTAGCCAAATTGCAATGGATTGCAGGACGTGAGGCAGATTATAACAACTGCTTCGGAACTAAACAGTTTGACGAAAAAGCTATTAGTGCCGATTTCTTGTACTTCAAATACTATTTTGCAGACCTTCAGAAAATCGTTTATGACAAAAACGAATTGACCGATGAGATTGAAGAAATCAGTAAAGACTTAGGTCGTATTCAGCCCAAAATGCTCCTGTTCAGAGATTTCCAAAGCAGGAACATTATGATTTACGATGAGAAGGTTTATTTCATAGATTATCAAGGCTGTATGCAAGGACCGCCACAGTATGACATTGCTTCATTGCTATGGCAAGCCAAAGCCAAATTGCCCCAAAAATGGAAAGATGAATTATTGAACAGCTATATTACAAGTCTCAATAATTTGCCCATGGCAAAAGTAGATGAAATGTATTTGCGTAAAGGCTACTTACAATTTGTGATGCTACGGCTGGTGCAAGTATTAGGGGCTTACGGATTCAGAGGTTTACTCGAACGAAAACCACATTTCATCAGTAGTATAGCTCCTGCATTAAAAAATTTAGAAGGCTTTTTGAAAGACAATCCTCAAATACCTAGTTATCCAAAAATCAGAGGACTGCTTGAAAAAATAAGCAGCAAAGAAATTCAAAACCAATACGAAACCATACAGGCTAATGAAGACTCCAAACTAAAAATTCAAATCAATAGCTTTTCCTATAAAAAAGGAATACCCAGCGACAATAGAGAACATGGAGGAGGATTTGTATTCGATTGCAGAGGCATCCTCAATCCGGGCAGAATAGAATTGTATAAAAAATTGAGCGGTAAAGATGAGATGGTTCAATCCTATCTTCAAAGCGAAACTAAGATGCCCCATTTTTTAGAGCATGTGTACTCTATTGTGGATATCAGCATTGATGATTATCTTAAACGTGATTTTGAGAATATCGTAATCAACTTCGGATGTACCGGTGGGCAACATCGTTCTGTATATGCTGCCGAAAGTTTGGTAAAGCATATTAAAAGAAAATACAACATTGATTCAGAGGTAAAACACATGAACGAAAATAATTGGGTTCGATAATTGAAAATAAAAATTGAAATGAAAAAAAACAGCATAGCCTTTGTGGCATTAACAGTTTTATTAGCTGCTTGTAGCGATAAAAAAAATGATACAAACACACAAAGCAATGACAAGGCAATTGTCGAAACCAAAGATTTGCATACCCTCAGCAATGCCGATAGCATTAGGATGAAGCATCTTTCCTTAGACTTAAGCATTGATTTAGCCGCTCAAAAACTGAGCGGTTGGGCAACATGGGATATTGAAAATCCAAGCGATGTCAAAACATTACGCCTTGACAACAACAAGCTCAAAATTGATTCTGTACTCGTAGACGACAAAGCCGTTATTTTTGATTTGGGTGTAGCACAAGAACACTTGGGTGCAGCCCTGATGATTCCGATAGGTAAAGCAAGTCAAAAAGTTGCAATAAAATATAGCGCAGGTGATGGAGCAACAGCCTTACAATGGTTGAATGCGGCACAAACTACGGGCAAAAAACATCCATTCTTATACACCCAATCCGAAAGTATATATGCGCGCACATGGGTACCTTGCCCCGATGGACCAGATATTCGATTTACTTATTCGGCACGCATCGCTGTTCCCAAAGGTATGATGGCAGTGATGAGTGCGGATGGCAATCCACTACAAGCCAATGATTCGGGCATTTATCATTTCGAGATGAAACAAGCAATACCCGCTTACTTACTGGCATTGGCTGTGGGCGACATTCGTTTCAAAACTGTTGATAATCGGACAGGCGTTTATGCAGAACCAGAAATGATTGATAAAGTTCATTACGAATTTGCAGACATGGGTAAAATGGTGAATACCGCTGAATCTCTCTATGGACCTTATCGTTGGGGCAGCTACGATGTCATTGTACTGCCTCCCGGATTCCCAATTGGCGGCATGGAAAATCCTAAATTGACATTCTGCACACCCACAGTTATTGCAGGCGATCGCTCCTTAGTCAATCTCATTGCGCATGAATTGGCCCACAATTGGAGTGGCAATCTAGTTACCAATGCTACTTGGGATGATATATGGATGAATGAAGGTTTCACCGTTTATTTCGAACGCCGTATCAGTGAAGCTATGAATGACAAAACCTATGTAAATATGCTTTGGGAATTGGGCTACCAAGACCTTGAAGCTGCTGTGGAGGAATTCGGAATGAACAGTCCCAAAACATGGCTGAAACAAAACCTAAAAGGCAAAGACGCAGATGAAGGGCTATCTGATATCCCTTACGAAAAAGGGGCTTTATTTCTTTGGCTTATCGAACAAAATGTTGGTCGTGAAAAATGGGATTTATTCTTAAAAAAATATTTTGAAGAGCACGCCTTTAAAACAATTACTACAGAAAAATTTTTAGCCTATTTAGGTAAAAATTTATTGAAAGGAGATAGTGCTTTGTACAAAAAAATCAACATCAATGCTTGGGTATATGGACCGGGAATACCAGCTAATGCTCCCCGTGCTGCCATGGAGCGTTTCGAAAAAGTAAATGCCGAACGCAAAAAATTCTTAAAAGAAAATAATGGTAAAAACTTAATCACTCAAAATTGGACTACGCATGAATGGCTTCATTTTTTGCGCAAAATGCCGAAAACATTGAGCCTTGAGCAAATGAAGAGCTTAGATGAAGCCTTTCATTTTACACAATCTAAAAATAGCGAGATTGCAGACCTTTGGTTCATTATGGCTGTTCGAGCCAACTATGTTAATGCTTATGGCGCAATGGAACAATTCTTGAGCATAACGGGTCGTCAAAAATTTATCTTGCCATTGTATCAAGAAATGATGCAAACAGGGAAAAAAGAAATGGCAAAAAATATTTACAAAAAGTATAGAGCAAATTATCATCCACTTGCTCAAAGCAAATTGGACAAAATCACTCAATAAGCATTTAAAAAAAATGAAAATACTCCTCCTTGGTTCGGGCGAACTTGGTAAAGAATTTGCAATAGCCGCACAACGTATTGGCCAAACAGTAATTGCCGTTGATAGTTACGAAGGGGCTCCAGCAATGCAAGTAGCTCATGGCTTTGAAGTCATCAACATGCTCGATGGCGAAGCATTAGATCGTATTGTAGCCAAACATCAGCCCGATTTTATTGTCCCCGAAATTGAGGCAATTCGCACCGAACGTTTTTATGATTATGAAAAACAAGGTATTGCTGTTGTGCCTTCGGCAAAAGCTGCGAATTATACCATGAACCGAAAAGCGATTCGGGATTTAGCGGCAAAAGAACTGGGACTTAAAACAGCCAACTATCGCTATGCGACCTCTGCTGCCGAACTACATCAAGCGGTGAATGATGTGGGCATACCCTGTGTCGTCAAGCCATTGATGTCATCATCGGGCAAAGGTCAGTCCACCATCAAAAGCGAATCTGACATTGAAAAAGCTTGGCAATATGCAGTAGAAGGTTCTCGTGGCGATGTGATTGAAGTTATCGTAGAAGCCTTTGTATCCTTCAATTCAGAAATCACTTTACTCACTGTGAGTCAAAATAATGGACTCCCTACCCTTTTCTGTGCACCAATAGGTCATCGGCAAGAGCGGGGAGATTATCAGGAAAGTTGGCAGCCCGCAGTAATCAATAACGCCGCACTACTGGAGGCACAGCAGATGGCAGTAAAGGTAACTAAAGCACTCGGCGGCGCAGGAATTTTTGGTGTAGAATTTTTCTTGGCAGATGATGGTGTTTATTTTTCAGAACTCTCACCCCGCCCTCACGACACAGGAATGGTAACCCTTGCTGGCACTCAAAATTTCAACGAATTTGAATTGCATCTTCGGGCAATCTTGAGCCTACCGATTAATGAAATTACGCTGGAAAAAGCGGGTGCCAGTGCCGTTATCTTGGCTTCTGAACATTCAAACAATCCTTCTTTTAGCGGTATTGAAAAAATTGCTGCTTTACCCAAAACAGATTTTAGGTTGTTTGGCAAACCAAGCACTAGGCCGTATCGAAGAATGGGGGTAGCCTTGGTGAATGCGGCATTAGATGCCAACATTACGGATGTAGTAGCAGAGGCAAAAAGTGCAGCAGCACTGGTGAAGGTTAAAGCATAATAATGATTACAACAACACATAACTTTATGAACTTTCTATCCTATCAAGCGTATTTTCAAACAATTTTAAATACTACTGAACATTCAGCCCCCTACGATAATCCTGATTATCTGAACTATACCCAACTCAATTGGAGTAGGATGAATCGTTGGCTAAAAACGGGACATTTGAATGAGGAAATACAAAATATTGTGGCAAAAATCAATCAACCACAACAGTGGATTGTGATTACTGAGCCTTGGTGTGGCGATGCGGCACATATCGTTCCTTTTATAGAAATGATAGCAAAACTCAATAACAAAATAACTGTCCGTTATGAATTGCGCGATAGCGAGCCTCATCGTATCAATGATTATTTGACCAATGGCAAAAGCAAATCAATACCCAAACTAATTATTCGCAATTCGGAAGCTAAAGACCTCGCCGTTTGGGGGCCTCGTCCACAAGCCTGCCAAGTATTTTACGATTCATTGTTAGCACAGCAACTCAGTTACGAAAACATCAAAACAGAATTGCAACAGTGGTACAACAAGAACGAAGGAAAAGAAATAATTCTGGAACTTTCAGCGTTATTAAAGTCCACACTATAATTAATAAATGAAACAAACAATACAATTACTCTCTGCCCTATTGTTATTCCTCTCAATTGCAAAAGCAGGCAGGGCAAATTTGTATGTAATTGGCTTATCCTTAAAACTCGAATGCACACAAAGTACTTTCAGTAAAGACGAAATAGTTCAATTTAACCTCACGCTCACTAATGCCAGTGAGAAAAGGCATTCAATACTTTTGCCCGGCAGTCAGAACAAGGGGCCAAAATTGATCCACTTCTCATTTTTCAGTGTCAAAAACAACTTTTATACCGAAGTTTATCGCGAGTCGGAAATAATTGATATGGATTCAAAACAAGTAGGTTCTAGTACCTTTAAAAGGTTGAACCCTAAAGAAAGCTGTACGATTCCCCTATTTTTAAACGACAAAGCCAATTACGCAAAACATATTGAGGCCAACCACCCAATGCCCAATTTGCCACTGGGACAATATGAAGTGCTGGTTTGGTACACGCCTTGGGGAGATTCCATGAGTAAATATGTATATCACAAAGTAGCTGAATTCAAGACGGAGCGAACTTTTGACCCTGAAAAATTAAACCTTCCCGAAACTGCATTAATTAGCAATTATGTAACCATAAATATTATTGACAAAAAAACAGAGCAAAAAAAATTTAAGACTATGGCTTTTTGTCCAAAAAACTGTAGCTATTGTACTGCAATCGAAAAAAATAATTGGGCTAAAGTGGCGAACATCATTGACCGACAAAGTTATTATCACAAAACAAAACATCCACACAGCGATTCTTCTTGGCGGCAAACTCATCGTAATATAGCTTGGTGTTCTGAGGGGCCCGATATGGTTCTTTCTTCCTTACCTACTTGGTATAGCCGCAGTATGATTTTCAGAAACAGTAAAGGTTATCATTACTATTCCTTGACTTGGCAGATGGGGAAAATATACCACTATCGTTCGAGATTACGAATGTTGGGGCGTATGTTACACCTCAAATTGCCGATTAAATGCGAAGAACAGGATTATTTTCGTCTTGTTTCTTTTTCCTCTTATTAGTGTAACATTGGGCTTCATTTTTTAAGTACTTTTGAGCTTCTCAATTTATTCCAGAATGAAAACAGGCATTATAGGTAGCGGAGCCATGGGCAGCGGTATTGCTCAAGTATTGGGCAGTGCCGGACACGAAGTCGCTATTTTTGATAGCAATCCTGCGGCTTTAAGCAAATCAAAGACATCGCTAAAAACCAGCTTTGATAAGCTAGCCGAAAAAGGTAAAATATCAAACGAACAGGCTCAACAATTTTTTGACAACATTCATTATATAGAAACACTGGACGGCTTGGCAGAAACGGAGTTGGTAATAGAAGCGATTGTGGAAGACCTGAGTGTAAAGCAACAAGTGTTTAAAAATATAGAAGCAGTAGTTGGGAGCAATTGTATTCTCGCATCCAACACATCTTCTTTGTCAATAGCTTCTATTGCCGCAGCTTGTCGACACCCAGAACGTGTCATCGGCATTCACTTCTTCAACCCTGCACCACTAATGGCTTTGGTAGAAATTATTCCTGCCGTACAAACGCACGAAGGACTTGCCGAAACCGTAAAATCTTGGGTAAGCAGTTGGGGAAAATTGCCCGTAATTACTAAAGATACTCCCGGATTTATTGTAAACCGAGTAGCGCGACCATTCTACAGCGAAGCTATACGCTTATACGAAGAGGGTTTTGCCAATTGTGCGACCATTGACAGGGCAATGACAGCCATCGGCGGATTCAAAATGGGACCTTTTGCTTTAATGGATTTTATAGGCCACGACGTAAACTATAGAGTAACCGAATCTGTCTTTCATTCATTTTTTTTCGACCCAAGATTCAAGCCTTCTTTGAGCCAAAAACGGTTGTTTGAAGCAGGATACTGGGGCAAAAAAAGTGGTCGAGGTTTTTACAATTATGCCGAAGGTGCTGTTCAACCCACCGCCAATGAAGACCTAGCTTTGCAACAAAAAATCGTGAACAGAATATTGGCGATGCTCATCAATGAGGCCGCTGATGCACTTTTCTTAAATATTGCCAGCCGAGAAGATTTAGAAACTGCCATGACCAAAGGTGTGAACTACCCAAAAGGTTTATTGGCTTGGGGCGATGAAATTGGTTGGAACAATATTTTACAACAACTAGATGGCTTATACCACTACTACCACGAAGACAGATACCGTGCCAGCCCCCAAATCCGCAATTGGATAAAGGCTCAAAAATAATTCTTCGCGTTTCAGCACTTTAATACAAACCCACTATTGACAAAAAGAGGAAAACAAAACGTTTTCCTCTTTTTGTTTTAATGAGCTATTCAGTCATTGCTATTGGGTATTCTTTGTGATTTTTTGTTGTTTTAATAATTGCCCCTCATAGCTGAGGTAGAGTAAATAGATACCATCGGCATATTTACCCAAATCTATTTCTTTAGCATTGTGCAATGGAATAATTGTTCTACCTGTAATATCTTTCACCTCAACACCCAGTAATACGGGGCTTTCTATAAAGACTTTTGAATTGGTAGGATTTGGATATACCAAAACATTTTGCTCTAAATTGACATTATTGACATTTAGGACTTCGTCCATCATTTCAATAGGCAAAGATTCGCCTTCGCAATTATTGGCATCCGTAACAATCACCCTATACAAACCTTTTTTGCTTACAGTAATAAAAGGTGCAGAACTGATAAACTCGGAACCATTACGAATCCATCTGTACGAAGCATAAGTACCTGTAATGAGCTTGAAATCGACACGGGTAATGAATGGTATAGGTGCAGGAATTATATTAATGTTGACAGGTGGTGCAGTAACACTCACACATCCATTGGCATCACGCACTTTTACACTATACGTTCCAGATACTTTAATTCTCATTTCGCTACCTACCCATCCATACACTGTGAGTCCGCCCTTTGTCCACTGATAGCTAAAGGCACCGCTATTAGCTTTGAGTAATACTCCCTCATTTTCGCAAGCAGTCGTAGTACCACCTACTATTGTCAGTTTCGCAATCGGTTTTTTATTAACGATAATATTAATACTTCTTGAACTGGCAGGGCAAGTAGAAATACCATCGAAAGCTGTTACTCGATACGCACCAGATGTATTGACTATATAACTATTGGTAGTGGCACCAAGAATTATTGAGTTGTTTTTGTACCATTGGTAAGTAAGCCCACCTTTACTGCCCGATGCTGTCAGCAATAAGCTCAGCCCTTCGCAAACAATACTATCTGATGGGGCACTAATCGTTACACTATATCTGGGGTCATTTTGAATCAAGACCACCTTGTTGGAATACGCAGGGCAAGGCGTTCCTGAGTTGCTGGCTCTAACAAAATAGGTACCTGAAGTCGTAGCACCCAAATCGCTAAATTTCCATCCAGGTATTACAACACTATCCTTCATCCAATCGTAAACAGAACCGGGATAGTCGGTGGCATTAAACTTAACCGTATCGCCTAAGCAGAATACGATGGGCGATGTGGTAGGCGAAATACTAATCGGAGGATGAGCAGGCAATAAAGGCAAGGAGTAAATAGAGCTAAACGCCGAATCATTCGTATTGGTACACACGATTGCCAAACGATAATCATAACCACCCAAAGTATCTCCTGCAATAAGAGAGTCGGTAGCACCAACAATATTTTGCCAAGGAGCAAAAGGAAGTGGTAATTTTCTCCTTTGCCACTGATATTTGATACCAGAAATTGTATACAAACTGCCACCAGCACCTTTTAGCTGAGTAAAGCTATTGGCACATATTCCAGACCCCGAAGGTAATGAACTGCTGATGCTTGCCGCAATAGGCATGCCATTACAAGGGCTCATCTGCAATCCGATATCATCAATGCTCAAATACCAGGGCACCCCGCCTGCATTACAGTAAATACCAATATAGTAATTCTCGGTAACAGGAACGGTAAATGTATCTATGTATTGTTCATACACCGTATTAATAGGATTAGATAATGTTCTTAATGTCTTTGTCATTGCCGTTGGTGTAGCATCTAATCCTACTTGTGCACTCAAAGTATTCCATCCTGTAAATCCATCAGTAACGTACCAAAACGAGAAGATATACTGTTGTCCAGCCAACAATCTCATCTGTGGAGAAAATAAATAATCATCACAACTCCACATAAAGTAGGCGTATTTACTACCACCCAGCGTATGATTTGATCTGCCTAACGTACTGTTATTAATTTCAGAAAATACTCGAGAAGCCAAATTGGTAGCAGTCATACACTGTGGTAATTGGTTTGTAGCAGAAATGGATTCGAAATTTTCAATGTAGGGAGGTGTGTATGGCCCTGCCAAAACAGAAATAACAGAAGAAGTGGCACTCAATCCACTTACAGCACAGGTAACAATACATCTAAAATAGGTAGTAGAAGAAAAGACTCCCGTAACAAAGGGAATAGACGTTCCACCAAAACTCGGACGACCCAAGCCTGTACCCCATGTACCACCAGATACAGAGTCTTGCCATTGATACACATAACTCAAAGCAGCAGGGAGGCTGGGCAAGTCCAATTCTATAGAGCCTGTTCCGCAAACCCTATTGGCGTTTGCAGTAGGCGCACCAGGAGACGCTGTTCCGCTACACAAAGAAACTTCTTGCAAAGCAATATCATCTATACTGAGATAATTGGGGAAAAAACTAGATTTACAATTAAAACCAAAATATTGCACACCCGATGTAGTGGCAACAAACCGAACTGTGTATTTTTTGTATGTAGTGTTGGTAAGATCTGTTAAAGATGCCAAGGTAGTGGTCATACCCACAGCAGAAGGCGAAGTTCCATATTGCAATTTCAAACTATCCCATCCTGTATAGCCATCAGTAATATACCAAAAGGATAGCTGATAGGTTTTTCCTACTGTTATGGTTATACCTGGAGTAAATACATAGTCGTCTGCACCCCACCATCCGAAAGACGCATATTTAGCACCACCTGGTGTGTGGTTACTCCTATTATAGGTATCGGCTGTTAAATAAGTAGTAACTCTAAAACCTACATTGGTAGCTGTCACACAGTTGGGAAGCGAATTAGCGGTTACAATACTTTCAAAATCTTCAAAGTAAGGTGGAACAAGGGTACATTTTACACTTACACTTACAGCGTTAGAGCTATCAAATAATCCTGTGGGTACACAGATTGTTCTGCGACGATAAAATACCATACTGCAAGCAGCGGGACTGGCGGCATAGGTGCTTGCAGTTGCACCGGATATAGTAGACCATGCTCCTGTGGCGCTAACTGTAGAAGAATCCCATGCATAGGCAATACCCGTAGCTGTAGTAGAACCAGAGACACTCAATGTAGCTGCGGTAAAAGGGCAAATGGAGCTATCGCCTGCCTCACTGCTCAAAGTACCCGGTGCAGGCTTTGCAGAGCAAGGCGGTGGTGGTGCCCAAATATAATTATATCCTGAGTCAGGAAAAACAGAAGCAGAAAGGAGCATAGTAGCAGTATTCAATGTTCCGGAAGCAGAGGCTGTCCAACTGGTGATACTTGTTCTATTATTAAAATCGGAGCTACTACCTCTAAGACCTACTTGAGCAGAGGTAGTCGTGGTCGAAGTCATTTTTCCATAAACTACGCTCACAACACCAGAAACAGTATCTAGCCTTATTTGAAAATTATATGTCTGTTCGGTAGAAAGAAAATTGCGCAAATTTTTCCATTGGAATACAATTTCAGTCCCTACCAACCCCGTACTCAATTCAGAACCTGCTCTACCTTGAAGATCTCGATTATACGCAGCCACACCTAAGGTAGAATTGGAAGCAGAAGAAGAGATGTAAGTGTACGCAACAGGCGGTTCAATTGTACCAAATTGGATATACCCATTTTCGCTCGCAAATACTTGGGTATATGCTGTACCCAAATAGGTAAATGATGGTATGGCAACTGAAAACTGTTCATCATCCATTGTTGCACCAGAAGAAAGCATAGCCCCTCCTGTTATTTCCGTATAAGTTCCTATAGTCGTAGAAAACGAATAAGATGCTGCCGTTTGAGCATTGGCTTTTCCCCAAATAGCAAGCAAGAAAAGATAAATAAAAAAAGACCGAAGCGCATAACGTTTAGGTAATATTATAAAATTGTTTTTCATGTGAATGGTATTTAAAATGAAAATAAAAGAAAATAAACTATAACCTAATTACAAAGGTAAGCATTTCTATTTTAAAAAAATTTATTCTTCTGTAAAACCAATTCAATAAGATTATAAAGAATAGTTGGATGCAATTATGGACTAGATTTGTACAAAAATTTGACTCACAAAGAAATATTCGATAATTCACATGAACAACGCTTACATCATAGATGGAATACGAACACCTATTGGTAGCCTGAGAGGTTCTTTATCAACCATACGCACCGATGATTTGGCTGCTATCGTCCTTAAAGAACTAATGCAGCGCAATACAAATTTCGACCCCATACTCATTGGCGATGTAATTATGGGTTGTGCCAATCAAGCGGGAGAAGACAATCGCAATGTAGCTCGAATGGCTTCTTTGCTGGCAGGTCTGCCCTACTCTATTCCTGGAGAAACAGTCAATCGTTTGTGTGCGTCGGGCTTATCGGCATCCCTTGCTGCGGCAAGAGCAATACAAACGGGAGATGCTGAAATAATGATTGCAGGAGGTGTTGAAAATATGACACGCGGCCCTTTGGTGATGTCCAAATCTGCTAATCCATTTGGAGGCGATACACAATTATTCGATTCTACATTTGGTTGGCGTTTTATCAATCCTAAAATGAAAGAACTCTATGGCGTAGATGCAATGGGTGAAACTGCCGAAAACCTTGCCGACCGAGATCGTATAAGCCGAGAAGATCAAGATAGGTTTTCTTTTCTTTCGCAACAAAAAGCTGCCACAGCCTATCAAAATGGGCGTTTGGCTAAAGAAATAGTTGCTGTGTGTATTCCACAAAAAAAAGGGGAAGCCAAAATTTTTGCTCACGATGAATTTGCCAAAGCCAATACTAGCTTAGTAGGATTGGCTCAATTACGTCCTTCCTTCCGTAAAGACGGTACGGTAACCGCAGGTAATGCTTCGGGACTCAATGATGGTGCAGCAGCACTTTTACTTGCATCGGAGGCGGCAATAAAAACGCATCAGCTAACACCCAAAGCACGAATTGTGAGTTCGGGAGTGGTGGGTGTAGAACCACGAATAATGGGTATAGGGCCTGTGCCTGCATCACAAATTGCCTTAAAAAAAGCAGGATTAACACTCGAAAATATAGACATCATAGAATTGAACGAAGCTTTTGCCGCACAAAGTTTAGCGTGCATCAGAGCTTTTGGCTTGGCAGATGATGACCCTCGTATCAATGTGAATGGAGGTGCTATTGCCTTGGGGCATCCATTGGGTATGAGTGGTGCCAGAATTTTGAACTCTGCTGCCATAGAATTGCAAGAACGAAATAAACGTTATGCCTTAGTAACCATGTGTATCGGTGTGGGGCAAGGATATGCCGTGATTATAGAAAGAGCTTAAAGCCTACTATAAACACTTTGCCTTATGCTTTCTGTCGGCTATGCACAAGATAATCTAGAATAACTATCCGTTATTATAAACATTATTATACCAAGTAGATGATACTGAGGCTATTAG